>CAYVLD010000010.1:0-26550 GCA_964452205.1 uncultured Oscillospiraceae bacterium | reverse complement strand
TCGCGTCGGTGCCGTCAGTCACCGTCTGCCAAGTACCATTATTTATGGCTCTGACTTTGTCAAAGTCCTCTTCTGTACCAATATAGAAGTAATCAACCGTAATTTTTCCGTCAGCAGTCGTATCATTGACGATCAGATTATGGAAGGAGAAGTACAGAGTCGTGGCTGTTCCCGCTGCACGGAAATCACCATCCAGCTCGGTCGTTATGGTTATATAGCTGCCATCGGAAACATAGGAAGCTCCAAAACTATAAACATTTGTGTTATAGCTTGAATTATACCACAATCGAATGAAGCAGTTGCTGGCATAAGCCTTCATGTTATCGATCTTGAAACGGATCTTTAAAACTTCCGCCGTACTTGTGTACATAGAAAGATTGCTTGCAATAAACTTCATCGTTGAGAGATGAGAATTTCGGTCAGTGGGGACACCGCTTATGGTTCCTTCAGAATTATTAATACCGTTACTTAGGTTAACGTTGGCAGAACCGTTATAATATTGAATTGTCCAGTTGCCTGTATCGTAATTCTTTCCGCCGTAGGAAGGATCTTCATAGCGAGTCTGATCGACAGATGAGTTCTTGAAGTCGAAATACAGATACTCCATAGGGGGTGCATCGGCTTCCAGGCCCATGTAGATATAGTCGATGGTCAAAATGCCGGGATCGGAATCAGGATCGCTCTCAATACCGCCAAAGTAGAAATAGAACCAGTTTACCCCTTCTGCTGCCTTAAATGTGTCATTAAAGGAGACTCTGAGGGTGATATAGAGCCCATTGGTCAGATAGTCGGTAGAATAGTTGGTAGCGGCGCTCGTGAGCGCATTGGTAGCATCGGTAACACCGTCTGCCTTATATTTCACGTTAATATACGGATTTTTGAGGCTGTCGTTTTGCGTACCCTGAACAAAATTCTCCAGCTTGAAGCGGACTTGATAGACCTCCGCGTTTGCGGGGTCAAAGCTCAACGGCGCTTTGGTCATCACGGAGACATCCGGCCAAGCGGTAGCGTCCAGCTCATCCAAGGCAGTTATGGACATGGTGCCGGCATTGTTGTCAATTGCCAGCTTCTGCACTCTGCTGGTATAATAAGTCCAGTTTTCTACCTCATCAAAGTTATTGCTCAGATAGCTGTGAGTGCTGTAGCGGTTGCGGTCGGTATCGGTGTTTCCGAAGTCGAAATAGAGAGAATCCTGCGACGGAGCGTTATCGGCAGGGCCGACATAGATGTAGTCGATGGTGACGGAGCCCTTGACGCAGCTGCTTGCGTTTTGGATACAGCCAAACTGGAATCGCATATTGGTCAGGGTCGTGTGATCCGTAGAGTCCAAGCCTGCCACGTCGAAGGTCAGAGTGACCCATTCTCCGCTGGTGACATATTTCGAATCAAACTCATAGCCGTCTAATTGATAAATGACCTCGCTACCACTGCCGGCGCCTCCGAAACGATCTTCGGCCGTGAAGTAATACGGTCTGATGTAGGGCTTGCCACCACTCGTTACTGCCATGTTGCTGAACTTCACACGAACCTGGATAATGTGAGAGTTTTCGATGGGGTGATAGTTCATGCTGAAGCCGGTATCAAGGTTTTGATGCGCCTGAACCCAGATCCAGTTTCTTGTGCCGACATAGCTCGTGGTCAGCGTGCCTGCATCATAATCCACGACAGGAGCGCTATATTGGGTGGTAAGGGTACCCCAACTGCTTGCAAGGTCATAGTTCTTGCCGCCGTAGACAGTATTTTCATAACGCTTCCGGTCTAACTCGGTGTTGTTGAAATCAACATAGAAGCTGTTTGTATCGTCAAAGAGATCTGAGCCGCTCACGGCGGAGATCACGCCATCAGCAAAGTCCGTCTCATAGTAGACAGAGGTTGCAGGTAGGATTTTCAGCTCAACGAGCATATACTTATAGTCAGAGTTCGTCGCAGAAATATTGTAGACGAGGTAGACCGTTTCGATACTGTCAATAAACTTCGTCGGCTGATAAGTCAGACCGGCAGATGTGCGTGTGAACACACCGTTTGCGCCGGAATACGTGCTGCCGGTTGCGGCGCACAAGAGCTTGGAATCGGAAATGTAGGTCAGAACGTCCTGATGGTTACCTGACGTAACGATGCCGGCAAAGCCTGTAACGGAGGTAAGCGAGTCGGTCGTAATATTCCCCTGAATGGTGGAAACAGGAATCTCAACTGCCTTGCCGTAGTCGAGGACGATTTCCACGGCATCGACCGTAGGGGGCGCTGCTGTAACCTGATAGACACGGCTCGCCGTACCCTTGATGGTAATCTCATCAACACCGCTCGTGGTCTGTCCCGTGCCTGCAAGATTGTAGTAACACACGGAGCTCATCGTATTGGTATAGTACGGCAAGCTTTCCTGCGCTACGCGCTTGAAGCCGTAAACAACGAGCTGGCAATTTCTGGGGATACCCAGCGCAAGCAAGCTCTGAATATCTGATGTAGAGGTCATTGTGACACAGTAGTTACCCAAGTTCAGGCTTGTATTAGCATTGTTTGCAGTCTGAATCAAAGAAGTGATCTCAGCCACCGACTTGGTAACAGGATTGCCGGTGTAAATTACGCCATCGTCATCGATCACGCGATAATAAAACTCGATGTCTTCAACCGAGGTCGTCACTCCGCCGGTCAGCGAGGAATTGCTGAGGGTAACGGTGGTGCTTGTGTCGTAGGAGAGGTAGGAGCCGAGGGTATTGTCCTCGAAGGTGATATTATAAACGGGAGCCTCACGGGTATTTGTGATATCAAAGCTGTAGGCGATGATGTCGCCGTCGCGTACAAGCGCATTATCGATCAGCGCCGTGCCCATACCCGTCGCGGAATCGACAAGGGAGGTGTTGTTGCCGGTTTCGGCATACATGCCCTTGGTGGTCATCGTCTCGGTTTCAACGATCTTGATGTTTGTAGAGAACTTGAGGTTGGATGCGGAGGTGTGTCGCTCAATATAGAACATATCGAAGGAGTAAACACCCTCATCCTCCAGACCAAATTCCTCGGCAATGTCATTCAGATACAGCACATCGCCCGTGGCGCGATGCGATCCACCCAAGTCCATGGCGAGCTTGCCGTTAATGTAGAAATAAACATCGTCGTCGCCAATGAACTCAAAGTACAGATTCTGATTACGGTAGTAAACGAAGCTGCCCTTTGCGTGCATCGAGAAATGGAAGTTCGTCTCCTCACTCTCGTGCTGATATCTGGAAAGATAAAGTCCCTGGTCGGTGTCGAAGCCTAAAATCGATTCGTATTCCTCCGCTTCGAAGCCCAAATTGTCGATCGGACGGAAAAAAGCATCATCATACATCGCATCGGTGGGATAGAACTGCGAGGCATTATAGATATGATAGCCGTCATAGATCATGCGGTTGGCTGCATTGATCGTGTAAAGTCCCGTTTCCTCATCCATAAACAGGCGCAAACGCTTACGCTCGGGAATGACCATATTATAGCTCAAATTGTTGGTTGTGTCGATATAATCGCCGTCTTCAACACTGCGCCACATATTGGTCAGCAGATAGTACGCCATGTCGTAGTAGGTCTCAACCTGACTCCAGAGCAAAACGCCGCCGTTTGCCGCTGTCGTTGTTTTGGCAATGGTTGCAGCATACGAGCCAAGCGACATTGTCGTGTCAAGCCTGTCATAAAACACATCGTTCCAGCCGGAGATCTTGGTCGAGTAGTCCCAACCGGAAATTTCGGTATCCCAATCGTAACGCGATTTTGCCTGTAAAAGACCGGCAACATATTGTACAGTGCTCTGCTTGTAGACCAGTTGCCCGTCAACCAACGTATCCTCCGTCAAACCCTGACGGACAGAGTCGCCCTCGCCGAGGGTGGGGGTTGCTGTCGTACCGGTAGCCTTTCGCAGGTTATAGTTGACATTATCGTTCTGCCACTCAAAGAGGAGACCGTCAGCACGGAAGTCCAGAATCTCAATGGGAATATCAATATAAGAATCCAGATTGGTTTCGTTTGCGCTCAGCACATCCGCATAAGCAAGAAGCTGCTCCGCCATCGCATCCATCTCGGTCTTCAGGGTCGCCTCATTCGTTGCATCGGCAATGTTGTTTGTATTATAGGTCGAGATACAGGTTGCCAGATAGTCATTGAAGGTCGCATACACATCATCGGGATAGCGACCGTCGGCATTGCCATCGGCATAGCCGGCAACCGCCTTGATCGCCTTATAAAGCTCGATGCCCTGGGTATATACCCGGTAAAGCTGCATCAAACGGGTAGTATCGGTCCAGGTTGTCTGATCTGCACCGTGATAAGTAAAGCTGAAGGCATCGGCAGTGGAGCTGTATTGCAGCGTAAACCATGGGTTTGTGCTTGTGTCGCCGGTGACAGAACCGCTGTTCGCAAATTTGATGAACAGCCATTGTCCATCCAGAATGCGGCCGCCTAAGTTGGAAGGGGTGCCTCGCTCAACCTTGATATAAGTCTCATCAACCACTGTATCGGTCGCAAGAGTATTGCCCTTATATGGGAAAAGACGACCACGGTAATTATTGGTCGAGACGGTGGCGATCTTAATTGCGTTATTCGGATCGGGATCGGTTAGCGATGTCCCACTGATCGTGACATCGGACGAAGGAATATACTGATCGGAATATTGCTCAGACGTTGACAGCAGGTGCCCCGAAGTCCCGCTTGTGTCTTTATTCACTATGTAATAATAGCCGCCGCTTGAAAAATTCGCCGCATAGCTGTTATTCGTAGGCGAAAACGCCTCATTGTACGGCGTGGCAAGCGAGCTGATCGTCGATACATAGCTCGTTGTCGCTTTGATTGTGGGTGTACTAACCGCTGTGACTGTCTCGACCGAGCTTGTCTGAGCAAATACACACGCAGGCAGCAGACCGAGCAGCATGCACGCAATCAACACAGTTGACAGCGCACGTTTGCAGAATCCTTTTTTCATAGTGATTACCTCCATTTTTTCTTGCCGCAGCAAGATAAAATATACAGAATATAGTATATAGCAAAATTCCCACTTTTTCAAGCATTTTCTTCGAGAAATCGCTCAAAAAAAAAAAAAAAATAAACTTTTTTACAAGAAACTGTTGAAACGCACAATTATATGTGGTATAATAAAAAGGCTAACTCAAAAGGGCTTACTTTCGCATACCGTGCTTATTATGAGTAATTCAGAAAATGCCGCATGAAAAATATTTAAAAAAATTTAAAAAAAGACTTGCAAAATCAAAGAATTAGTTATATAATGCAAAGAGATTATATATTACTGCTAATTCTTGCGGTTCTCTTATTTGCTGTTTAACGAGTTTTTATGGAGAAGATAAGATGAAAAGAAAATACGAGAAGCCTTATTTGGGGTTGGAATCCTTTCAATTGAATGCCGCCGTTGCGCTGTCATGCAGCTCGCAGAATTACACGCCGATCAACTATTGGGAATCGGGCTGTACGTTTGAAAACGGGGAGTACTTTAACCTTTTTAACTGCCAGTTCGACTTATCGGGGCCGGAGAATGACGGAAATGATTCCATTTGCTATCACGGTCCTGTGCTGTCCTTTGGTGAAATCTTTACTTATTCTTAATGATTGACAAGGAGCCGGAAATTTTTTCGGCTCTTTTATTTTGGAGGCAGATAATGCGTTACAGCTTTGCAGATTATGAAATGCAATGGAAAGCAAACTGCGTTCCCATTAACACCGATGAGCTGTCAAGCCCATTTTCATCCGCGTCGTCGGCAGCGCCTGAACTGCTGTATGAAGAGTCTTTAATGCCCAAGGATTTTTTTTGCGGTGCAAAGAGATTGAAGTACACGAGTGATTATGAGCTTTATGATACCGACCGCGGCTTGTTTTTGCTGAATCATTGGACGACCTGCCGCGAAGCGTTTGGCTTCTGGTTAAAAGATCTTCGTGGAAAGACATCTGTATATTTTCATCCGGACATGGCGCAGGCACAGCCGATGGCAATGAGCTATTTCCTCAGTACGATCGGCCTGCACCACAAGCTGCTGAGAAGGGAAGTGTCCACCGTACATGCCTCTTATATTGAATTTGCACACAAGGCGATTTTGTTCCTTGGACCGTCAGGTACCGGCAAATCCACACAAGCGCAGTTGTGGTCAGATTACGCAGGTGCGCGGATCATAAACGGCGATCGTGCGCTTTTGCGAAAGAAGGACGGTGTGTGGACAGCCTACGGATGTCCTTTTTGCGGCTCGTCAAGCATTTGTGTGAATAAGGACTTGCCGCTGGCTGCGATTATCGTATTGAAGCAAGCGGCGCAGAACCGCGTTGAAGAATTGACCGCGGCGCGACGTATCATGGCGCTGACCTGTGCAACTGAGCTGTATCCTTGGGACAAGTGGGAGATCGATCAGGCATTTCGTCTGTCTCAGGAGATAGTGTCGGAAGTTCCGATGCTTCAGCTCTCGTGCACACCGGAGGAGAATGCGGTTAACGTTTTGAGAAAACATCTGGAGAATGTACTATGAATACGATTGCAGATTATCTGCACCGAAAGGCTTCTGTGAATGCGGTGCCGTTGAGCGGTGTGTTTGAGCTTTCACCGGTGTGTAATTTTAATTGCAAGATGTGCTATGTGCGTATGACACCGCAGCAAATTGCTGCGGAAGGGAAGTCGCTGATTGACTGGCAGCAATGGTTAGAGCTTGCAAAGCAATGCCGCGATGCGGGAACGCTCTATCTTCTGCTGACAGGGGGCGAGCCTTTCCTTTATCCGAACTTCAGAAAGCTCTATGAGGCACTCCATGAGATGGGATTTTTGCTTTCCATCAATTCCAACGCCTCTTTGATCGATGAAGAGACGATGCAATGGCTCAAGTCCTTTGCGCCGTCGAGGATGAACGTCACGCTTTACGGAGCTTCGCGCAAAACCTATCGGCGCATTTGCGGAAATCCGGATGGCTACGATCGTGCGGAGCGTGCAATTCGTTGGATGAAGGAAGCAGGGATTCCCGTGGTCATCAATGCCAGTATGATCCCGGAGAATGCGGAGGATATTGAGGCGATCATAAAGTTCGGTCATGGCTTGGGGCTTAATACTCGCGTCAGCACCTATATGTTCCCACCGGTGCGCCGCGAGAAGGAAAATACGGATTCCCGTTTTACACCCGAGGTTGCAGCAAAAATGTTTATGCGAAGGAGCAAGTGCCAGTTTTCGCCCGAAGCTCTGTGCAAAATGTTCCGCGAGCAGGAAAACAAAGGATTTGAAGGCTGGGGACAGACGCAAGAGCATATGAATTGCCGCGCCGGAAGGAGCAGCTATTGGATTTCGTGGAACGGTGCAATGACCGCCTGCGGCTTGTTTGATTTCCCGATCATTAAATATCCTTTTAACGAGCCGTTCTTGCAATGCTGGAGGGAACTGACTGCGCTCGTCAGAACGACTCCCGTGTTGGAGCAATGCACAAACTGTGATTTGCGCCAAATTTGCAATCCCTGCGCTGCGACGGTTCACGCCGAATGCGGCGATGTGAACGGGAAAGCGGAATACCTTTGCGAAATGGCAAGGCTTACGAAACAAGAAATTAAGGCATATTTATCGGAGGTAACAGATGTATAAGAAAGTAATGGCTTTTTTGATGATTTTTTCGCTGCTGATTTTGTGCGCCTGCGGTCAGGCTGAGCAGCAGGAGACATCGGCGGAAAGCACTGAGGAGATACAGGATTCTTCTATGCTTTCGGATAACGAGGCTTTCTCGTCGCAGGACGAGCAGGAGCCGACAATTTACGAAGATGAAACAACGACAGATCATCAGACGGCGACCGATGAAAGCGGTCAGAATACCTCTGCGCAGGAAAGTCAGGGCGAAACAGCTCTTGAGCCTGCTGACACTTACGAGGAGCATTTGGCTGCTTTGACGATTTTTGCGCTGTCAATGGAATATCCGGATTTTGTTCTGGAAGGCATCTACACTTCTTCTGCTGTTGCAATCGAGCAAAAGGGGAACAGCGAAGGCATCTATGCGGTCTTTGAAAGCTACGGTGAAAAATATATCATGCACGTCTATCCCATTGACGAAGAACGCAGCGAGGCGATGACGCGTGATCTTTATGCTGCCGAGCTCGGCTATGCTGCATTTGATGAGGTGGAAAAGCTCCCTGACGGGATCGCAATGCTGGATGAGGACGTTTTTACGCAACTGCTCAAGTCGTTGAGCGGTGTGAGCGTTTTCACTCACTAAAAGAGGGTTCTTATGAAGCTGAAGTATGAGTTTACAGTCCGTGAATTGATGGGCGAATATGTTCTGATTCCGCAAGGCGAGAGTGCATTGCATCTCAGCGGCATGATAATTACCAATGCTGTCGGCGCCTTTTTGTGCGAGAAATTGCATCAGGACATGACCAAAGAGCTGCTGATTCACGAGCTGTTGGAAGAATTTGAAATTGACGAAGCGACAGCATACGAGGATGTCACGGCGTTTTTGCAGAATCTGCAGTCAAAGGAATTGCTGTCGGAAGAATCATGAATAAACAGGGATTGCGTAAGCCTCCGAGCCTCCCGTTATGAGTGAAAAATGTTTTTTTGTGCTTTGTTGTTTTGCACTCATAACATGGTGAAAAAGAGACTTTCCGCAGTCCCTGTGTTTTATTAGACGAAATAAAATGAAATTGTAAAATACTACCAAAAAGCAAAATGCTTCGTGCCTGCTTGTTTAGCTATAATTGTGCATTTTACCGAAAAAAATGAAGAAAATGGAAAGATGTTGACATTTTCAAACTGCGGCGCTATACTACAAAAGTAATTAACATTTGCCGACTTATGTAGATATTTCTGCCTGTCGCTCTCGACAGGCATTTTTTTATGCTTTTTTGTTAGTGGATACTAAAATTTTTACTTACTTTTGGAGGACTCCCTTGGCACGAGAAACAAAACATATCCAGATACAACAAAAGCTGAAACGCAGCGTGATCCGCATTGTTGCTCGCGAAGGAATTGAAAATCTGACAACCAAAAAAATCTCTCGAGCGTCCGGTTTTGCTGAGGTTTATATTTATCGCTATTTTAAAAGCAAGGACGATTTGCTGGTGCAATCCTTTTTGGATATTGACTGTCAAATACTTGAGGTTATCTCTGACGGGTGCAAGCAGGTGCGGCTTGAATCAGCCGACCTGCAAAACATGGAAGAAGCGATTCGCGGTGTGTGGTACTTGTACTGGAAGTACCTGATGCGCCATCCGGAGAAAACGCTGTATTATTTCCGCTTCTATCTATCTGCCAACTATACTGTGGAAGTTGTGGAGCTGCGCCACAGAATCTATAATACGCTTATGTCTATCTTTAAGAATAAGCTGGAAAATACCGAGTTTTTTGATGCTGCAAGCTTTTGGCGTGTTATTGATCATGTTGCCGAGAGTACGATGATGGCAGCGGTCAGAGTGATCCGCGATAATATGCTAAGGCGCAAAGTGAAGCTCAATGAGTATGATGTCGAGCGTATCTATCGGCTGACAGTGCTGCCTGCAGTGCAGATGCTGCAGGCTTCAGATCCGAAAGCAGGGAAGTGTAATGAACGAGAAGGAATTTAAAAAGCTGGGAAGAACCGAGCTTCTGGAGCTGCTGATTGCCCAGACGAAGGAAAATCAGGCGCTTCAGGAAGAAATAGAGAGCTTGAAGGCGCAGGCGCAGGAGCTGCAGTCACAGTTAGACAGCCGCAAGCTCATGATTGAAAATGCAGGCTCTCTTGCGGAGGCTTGTTTGCAGATCAACGGCATTTTTGATGCGGCGCAAAAGGCGTCTGAAGAGTATTTGGAGAATATTCGCTTACGCTGCAGCGAGCAGGAAAGCTATGCACGGCGTGCCGAGGCGGAAACGCAGGCGAAGGTAGACGAAATGCTCCGTGATGTTCAGCAGCGCTGCACGCGTCTGGAGACGACGACAAAAAGAAAGTGCGAAGAAATGACGGCGAAGGCGCGTCAGGAATCGCAGAATTATTGGGATCAAGTCTCTTCCAAGCTCGATGCTTATATCAAACAACGTTCGGATTTAAAGGAGCTTTTGGCATCGGGCTATAGAAAACTTTAGGCGGAGATCGGATGAAAAAAGAACTTTCTGTGCCTTCCGTAGATGTTATGGAGGCAGAGCTGAAGCGCGTGAAATACCGCAAGCGGTATGCTAAGGTGCTGCGAAGCACGCTGTATACGTTGATCACGGTTGCGGCGGTTGCTGTTTTGGTGGCTACGTTGTGGCTGCCGGTGCTGCAGATTCAGGGCAGCTCAATGACACCGACCCTGTCTGACGGTAATATCATTGTTTCCGTTAAAGACAGCGATTTCGAGACCGGTGATGTGATCGCATTTTATTATAATAACAAGATCCTCGTGAAGCGAGTCATTGCGCAGCCGGGCGACTGGGTCAATATTGATGCTGACGGCACGGTGTATGTTAACGGCATTAAGCTGGACGAGCCCTATCTGACAGAAAAAGCGCTGGGTGAATGTAACATCGAGCTGCCCTATCAAGTACCGGCAGCCAAGGTGTTTGTCATGGGCGACCACCGAAGCATTTCGGCGGATTCGCGCAATACGGCCGTTGGCTGTGTTGCCGAAGAACAGATTGTAGGGAAAATTGTATTTCGAGTATGGCCATTGGCTGATTTTGGGCCGATCGGCTAACGGAAGTTGGTGAGTCGTAAATGAAGAAGGATGCTTTGCAGAAGGCGGCAGCTTACAGCAAGGTGCGCAAGCGCAGAAAACGTTGGCAGAAGGTAGTTACCTGCCTTGCGGCGGTTGTTGTGTTCTGTACGGCATACGCGCTGATTTTGCCTGCCATCACGCAGGAACGTCAGAGCTATTGCGGCCGGCAAGCGCACACGCACGATGCTTCCTGTTGGCAAATGTGCGGGACGGTTATGTCGTGTGCTCCGTCGGAGCATGTGCATGGCGATTCTTGCTATGATACATTTGGAAATGCCCTGTGCGGTTACGGCGAAGCAATACTTCATTCGCACGATCCCGTGTGTTACAGTGAGGATGGAACGCTTCGCTGCGGCTTTACCGAGCGGTATTCCCATATGCACGGTGATGCCTGTTATACAAATAATCTGCTTTGCGAAGATACTTCCGAGCTGCATGTTCATAGCAAAGAATGCTATGGCGATAAAGAACTGACATGCTCTGTGCAGGAATGTTATATCCATACACATGATGCCTCCTGTTTTGATGGCGGCACTAAGATTTGCGGCATTCTTGCGGCAGGCAGCCATGTACATAGTGAAACATGCTTTGCCGATTGTGCACCGGTTCTCATTTGCGAGGCGGCTGAGCATACGCATAATGATTATTGCTATATTGACACAACCGCTGATGTCGAGCTGCAAAGCGATTGGGAAGCAACGCTTCCGAAGGAGCTTGAGGGCTCGTGGGCGGAAAAGACTCTCGCGATTGCACAAAGCCAGCTCGGCTACTGTGAAAGCAAGAGCAACGTGATAATTACGGATTCCGGCGTAACGAAGGGCTATACGCGCTACGGCGCATGGTACGGTGATCACTACGGTGATTGGTGTGCAATGTTCGTGTCCTTCTGCTTAAACTACGCAGAAGCGAATGAAGAATTTATTCCCTATGAAGCAAACTGCCAGCGTTGGGTAGAGAAGCTGACCGAAATGGAATTGTATTCACCGGTTCTTGCCCATCCTGTAATGCCGGGCGATTTGATCTTCTTTGACTACGAAGATGACGATTCGGCAGATCATGTCGGCATTGTTGTCGAGCTGATTCCGTCGAACGGGAATGATGAGCTTCCGAAAATCAAGACGATCGAGGGCAACAGCTCGAATTGCGTACAGTACCGTGAATATTCGATCACCGATCGTTCAATCATGGGCTACGGTGATGTTTCCCTTGCACAGAAGAACTACGAATTGACAGTTCCTCACGAAAAAAGCTATACCGATGAAGCTGTTACGATACAAGCGACATATTATGCTGCGGCGCAGATCCCTGAGGAGGCGGAACTCAGCGTAACAAAAATCGAGTCGGATAATGTCTATGCAGATTGCTACGCACAGGCTGAAACGCTCCTCGGCGTGAATGGCTTCGGCGTACAGGAAAAGAGAATTACCGATTTCCGCCTGTATGACATCTGCTTCGTTTTAAATGGACAAGAAATCGAGCCGAAGGACGTGGTGGATATTTCCATTACGGTTCCCAATGCCGAGCTGTTGCAGGACGAGACCGTTACCGTGATCCATTATGAGGACGAGGGAGCAGAAGTGCCCGATCAGATGAATTATTCCATCGAGGATAACGGCACGCTGTGTACAAGCTTTGAAACCGACAGCTTTTCACTCTTCGCTGTTGTTACAACGCAGGATAGAACCAATGCTGTCTTGTGCATGTCGAAATATAATGTAACTTCTTCCAATATTCAAGGACTTGCAGGCACAACGTTTATGATCGCCGGCGGCAATTATGCCCTTGCAATCAACGAGGATGCAGCCTTGGAAACCAAGGAGATCCTGACACAGGAAGATGACCGCATGACGGCTTCTGAAGCTCTTGCGTGCTGGGTCTTCGAGCGCTATACAGGCTCGCGATATTATATTAAGACAATCCAAAATACTGCCACCTATTATCTTGCTTATGTAAACGGAGCATTGACTGCCGTGACGGAAAAGGGTTCTGCGACGGTCTTTACCGCTGCGCGCAGCAGCACAAACTTGACACTTGCAAACAGCAACTCTTATATCAATTTAAATGCTTCCGGTGTCAGCATGGGTTCCTCTATGACCTTGAGTCTGTACACAATCCCGACAGGAGAGTTTACCGTGACCTTTGACGGACAGATCGGTAACGCCGCTTACTGGATGAACCAGGGTCAGAGCCAAACCTATAAGTACACGGATTCTAAAAAGTGGAGCGTAACGACAACGAACAACGGTTACGTCACGCTTCCGACTGCGGAGGAAACTCCGATCCCCGGCAACTATCCTTTGCGATTGAACGGTTGGTATGACATTATCAACCAAGTCTTCTATGACAGCTCCATGTTCGGTCAGCAGATCCGTGTTACAAATAATACGATTTTCTATCCGGAGTGGATCGCTGCGACCTATGATATCGGTCAAAATGAAGATGTCGTCGTGGGACAGCCGGATACCAGCGACTTTATCAATACATATGTTTATGACTATACCGAGCTGTTCAATACGCACAGCGCGAACTACTCTGAGTCAAGCGGAACATGGACGTTTGACCCGGATAGCGAGCTCGGGTTCATCTTCTTTGACTACCTTACGAGCGGCAACATCGGCAATATCTCCAATAAAAATGTTTCCGTTGACGGGGTCACGGTAAATGAAGAAAAGACCAAGGGTACTCGCGGATCGAGCACAACCTATCCCGGAACGATCACGACAGGCATTGCCAATGACGCTCGTTTGGAGGCGCTGTTCGGTTACGACAGCTTCACGGGTCGTCATTATCTGGGTGAGGGCGACTGGCTCTATAGCTACGATGCGGAAACAGGCTTCTATTACTACAACAGCGGCTGCAATGCGGCGTCTTATAACCAAAGCCTGCAGCGCTTCTATGTGTATGAGCATGTTGTCAATATCGACAGTCAGAACAGCTTGAACGACTTCCTTCCGTTTACTTACGGTACTTCAAAAAATTACGGCTCACAGAACAAATATGCCGAAAAGGATAATGAAGCGAACTATTGGTTCGGTATGAAGAGTGAGATCAAATTCTACCTGCCTGACGATAGCGGCAGCGGCAATAATAAGTCTTCACACGGTACCGATATGCAGCTACGCTTCTCCGGCGACGATGATGTTTGGATCTTTGTCGACGGCGAACTGGTTTTGGATTTGGGCGGCGTACATGACGTTGTTTACGGCGAAGTCAATTTCTCCACCGGCAAGGTCACGACAGGACAAGCCCTTTCGTCCAGTGCCGTTGCGGTGGATACCACAGGAACCTATGCCGATATGCCCGGTGTTACCTACGGCGCTGCCGGAGTAACAACAACGGATCTGCCTCATGTAATTGAAGGCGGTAAAGAACATACCATCACGATTTATTACTTGGAGCGAGGTTCTTCGCTTTCCAACTGTGCAGTTTATTTTAATCTCTCGCCGATGTATGAGCTTCTGATCACAAAACAGGATGCAAGTGGAAATGAGATGCTCGAAGGTGCACAGTTCCAGGTCTACGAAGACGAAGCCTGCACAACTCCTGCAAGTCTGTATTTGATCGAAGATAACGGCACCAAAGTTGAGAGTCTTGAATCGATCTTTACCACCGGCGAAGACGGAACAGTACGCTGCTGGGGTCTGCTTCCGAATAAAACTTATTGGATCAAGGAAATCAAACCGCCGGATGGTTATCCGGGAATGTCAGAGCATAAGATCAAGATCGACTTGAATGCGGTAGGGGAGGCTGTGTCCATCATAATCGACAGCAACAACGAGGAATGGATCTTTGCAGATTTCTATTATCGAATAAGCGAAACAGAACACTTGATTGGCGTGGACGTTTACAATGACAAGTTTGTTGTAGGCGAGGAAGAAACGGTTACCTCAATCAACGTTGAAAAGGTCTGGGCAGAGGGAAGTGAGGAGCTTCCGGACGAGATCACGGTAGACCTATTGGCAAATGGTGAAGCCACAGGCAGAACGATGAAGCTCAACGCTGAAAACAACTGGAAGGGAACGTTCTACCAGCTTCCTACGAAGGATTCAGAAGGAAACGATATCGTATATTCGGTCGAGGAAGCCGAAGTACCGGACGGATATAACGTCTCTTACGAGGATATCCCGCCGATCAGCGAAACGGTCATTTCAAGAGAGGGCTACTGGAGCACAACAAGCACCCTTGAAAATGGAAGAATTTATCGTTTTGTTGCAAACAACGTTGCAGTAGCAAATATCAGCGATGCCACACTCTCGCCTGTGACGCCTTCGGAAACCGATACAGGACAGCAGTGGAGAGCTACCACACTCGGAAGCGGCTTCTTGATGACGAATGTTTCCACCGGTAGAAATTTGACCATCAGCTCCACCGGTGCAACAGCCTCAACAACGACAAGCGGAAACAATGTGACGATCTCTCTGTCGAACGGGCAAATTCTGTCGCAGGCAACGAGCTACGGTCGAAATGTCGGATTGCAAACCCGCACGAACCAAATTTCATCTTCTGCATATAATCGGACGACGCATACCGTGTATGTATGGAATGAGCCTGAATATGAGCAGATCGAAGTTCCGGGCACATTACGCATCATCAATACCCCGTTTTCGAAGACGGTCGATATTCCTGTACAGAAGCTATGGGATATGACTGTACCTGCAGATAGTCGGCAGGAGGTTAGTGTGAGCCTCTATCTCGTCACGGAGGGTGAGAATCCCACAGTCACATTCATTGAAACGCGTTCCGTGAATGCAGAGAGCCTCTGGGCGGCAACCTTTGAAGACATTGCCAGACCGTCGGAGGTCAGCTACTACTGCATCGTGGAAAATCAAGCTTCGGAGTACTTGGTCAGCTATGGAGGCGAAACGGTTTCTGTTCTGATCAACGGACAGATGCGTGAGGCTGCGAAGGTGAGCCTTGATGAAAAGGGCGATCCTGTACAGGTTGAGGTTACAAACTCTGCGCTGATCATACTTCCGGAAACCGGTGGTATCGGAACACAATGGTATACTTTGGGAGGTCTTGTGCTGATAGCAGCAAGCATACTCCTTCTGTATAGAAATCAAAAACGCAGGAAGGAGGATCTTGCATCTTCCTGATGCGAAAGGCTTCAAAAATTAATTAACCTATTTGAGAAAGGACTATATTATGAAAAAGATTATTGGTATTCTTTTGGCGCTGGCTCTGATTTTGAGTATGACGAGCATTGTTTTGGCAACTGAAATTACGATCAATGGTGGAGCAAGCGGCTCCGAGTACGCAGCATATAAGCTGCTGAACGCAACTGACGGCGGCGAAGGTAAGTTTGCTTACACTCTCAACGAGAAGTATGAGGACATCCTCAAGGCTCTTACCGGCAAGACCGAGCAGGCTGATATCGTAGCTTACATCGGTGAGCTTGATGCAGAAGGCATTCGCAATTTTTCCGATGCTGCATACAAGGCAATTATTACCGCTGACCCCGCAATTGCGGCAGATTACACCACGAAGACCGGCAGCTTCGCAGAAGTTGAGCAGGGCTACTATCTGATTGCTGAGACTGCAGTAGGTGACGAAGCTGATACCTTCTCTCTGGTTATGCTCGACACCGCCGGTGAAGAGGATATTACCGTTACCACCAAGGAAGACAAGCCCAGCGTTGAGAAGAAGGTTCTGGAAAAGAACGATACCACCAACTTCGAAGAGTGGGGCGACAGTGCTGATTATGACTTCGGCGATGTCATTCCTTACACCATCACCGGCAGAGTTTCCAACAAGTATGCAAACTACGGCAGCTACTACTACAGCATCAACGACGAAATGGAAAAGGGTCTGACCTATAACGAGGACGCTAAGATCTACGTCGTAAACGGTGAGACCTATGTAGACGTTACCGATTCCTTCAAGCTCACTGTTTCCACCAATGAAGAGACTGAGTATGCAAACGGCTTCGTTGCAGAGTGCAACCTGAAGGAGCTTGATGCTGAGAACGACGGTTTCACGATCACTGCAACAACTCTGATCGTTGTTGAGTACACCGTTACTCTGAATGAGCACGCTGTTGCAGGGCCTGAAGGCAACAAGAACTTTGTATACCTTGAGTACGAAACCAATCCCTATGTCGATTCCGACGGTGACATCAGAACTCCCGACAGACCCGGCGGCGACGTGTCCGGCGAGCCGGGTGAGCCCGATACTCCCGATGATTCCGAGACTCCGGGCAAGACTCAGATTGACACCAATATTGTCTTCACTTTCGATGCTGTGATCAACAAGGTTGACAAGGATCTCAATCCTCTGGCAGGCGCAGGCTTCACCCTGTATAAGTGGGTCAAGACGGAAGAAGCAGAAGGCTGGCAGCAGATCGGCGAAGAGCTGACCGGCGCAACTACCTTCACTTTCGAGAGCATTGACATTGGCAAGTATAAGCTCGAAGAGTCCACCGTTCCCAACGGCTATAACAAGTGCGCAGCTATCGAGTTCGAGGTCGTAGGCGAGTATGACAAGACCACCGATCCGCACACCTTGACCGCTCTGACGGTTTTGAACAAGGACGGCGAAGATATTTCTACCGGCGATAATGCGCTGTTTAATGCAACTCTGGCTTTAGGTCAGGTTTCTACGGATGTTGTCAATGTCCCCGGCGGTGTACTTCCCGAAACCGGCGGTATCGGTACGACCATCTTCTATGTTGCCGGTGCAGTCCTTGCATTAGGCGCCGTAATTCTTCTGGTTGTCAAGAAGCGCATGAATAACGAGGAATAAAAAATTTCCTGCTGTTGATTGGGGGAGGGAATCCTCCCCCAAAACAGGATTTAGGAGAACCCAAGATGAAAAAACGTATTTCCACGATCATTTTAATACTGGTTTTTCTTGTTGGGCTGTCCTTGCTCCTGTATCCTACGATCAGTAATTATTGGAATTCACGCCATCAATCGCGCGCAATTGCAGGCTATGTGGAGGAAGTGCAAAATCTTCAGGAGGAGAAATGCGCAATCCTTTGGGAAAATGCGATTGACTATAACGAAGAAGCAGCGGCGGCAGGGAACCGTTGGGTGCTTGACGAGGCGCAGCAAGAAACGTATCTGAAGCAGCTTGATATATCCGGCAGCGGCATTATGGGCTATATCGAAATTCCTGATATTGGCTGCTCTCTTCCGATCTATCATGGGACGGATGACTCCGTTCTTCAGATCGCGGTAGGCCATTTGGAGGGAAGTTCGCTTCCGGTTGGCGGCGAAAGCTCGCATTGCGTGCTTTCCGGGCACAGAGGCTTGCCCTCTGCAGATTTGTTTACGGATATTGATAAGCTCGTACCCGGCGATATTTTTACGCTGAATGTTCTCGACCAGACGCTGACGTATGAGGTTTTTGAGATCCTTACAGTGCTGCCCCACGAGGTCAATGCGCTGAAAATTGAACAGGGCAAGGATCTGTGTACTTTGGTAACTTGTACTCCATATGGCGTAAACACGCATCGCCTGCTTGTGAAAGCGCAGCGCATTGAGAATATTGAACAGGCGGCGACAATTCGAGTTACAGCCGATGCGATGCAGATCGAAACGGTCATCGTTGCGCCGATCCTTGCTGTGCCGATGCTTTTGATACTGTTTTTGATATTGCTGCTGCAGCCGAAAAAGAAGAAATGAGGTGTTGTGCAAATGAAAAAGACGGGCATCATTTTGATGGTCGCTCTCGTTATTTGCCTGTCAACGAATATATTTGCCGCCGGACCGATTGACTATGGTCGCACCGGTTCGATCATTGTGACGATGGAATATGAGGGCGAACCGGTCGGCGGCGGCACAATGACGCTGTTTCATGTCGCAGTTCCTGTATGGCAGGAAGATTTATATGTTTTTGAGTATACGGAGGATTTTACCGATTGCCTTTTGCCTTTAGACGAGCTTGGAACGCAGGAGGCCGCAAACGGATTTGTAGAATATGCGATTGACCATGATCTGCTTGGCAAAAAGAAAACGATCAATGATGACGGAGAGGTTCATTTTGAAAATTTAGAGATGGGGTTATATCTGCTTGTTCAGGAGGAGGCTGCCGAAGGCTATTTTGCAGCATCTCCGTTCCTTATCAGCGTTCCCATGGATGTCGGTGATGAGTGGATCTATGATGTCGATGCATCCCCGAAAGTTGCGCTTGAGCGTGAGCCTGTTTTGCCTCAGATTCCGCCCGATATCCCGCAAACCGGACAGTTGAAATGGCCGATTCCCGTGTTGATCGTCTCAGGTCTGGCTCTGTTTGCAATCGGCTGGGCTCTTTCCTTTGCCGGCAGGAAGAAAAAAGATGAAACGTAGTTTTGGAATTGTGTTCATGCTCCTTGGGCTTATGCTGCTGCTTGGAGCAGGGGCGTTATATTTGTATAATACGGAGGAAGGTAATCAAGCGCAGGAATCTGTAGATCGCTATTTACCGCAGGTGATGCAGGTGATCAGCCGACCGACTGAGATACCTTCGCAAACAGAAACGACTCAGGAACAGGAAGCGCAGGCGGAAACGGAGCTGCCGATAGATCCGGATTATTACAAGACCGAGATGACGGTGGAAATGATCGACGGTTACGGCTTCGTGGGCTATTTGACGATTCCGTCTTTAAATTTGCAGCTACCGATCATGTCGGAGACTGACGATGCTCGGCTGAAGCTCTCACCCTGTCGATTTTTTGGCTCAACAAGAACAGATGATCTGGTGATTGGCGGACATAATTATTGGCAGCACTTTGGGCGGCTTTCTGAGTTAAAAGAAGGTCAGCGCGTCATCCTGACCGATATGGAAGGGAAGCAATGGACTTATGAGTTCGTTGCTATGGAGGTGCTTGAGCCCAACGATGTTGAGGAATTGACAAAAGGGGAGTATGCCTTGTCCCTCTTTACCTGCACTTATGGCGGCGGCAGCCGCATGACATTCCGTTTCGATCGTGTAAGCGAATGATTAACACCGCCGCAGTACCGCGGCGGTGTTATTTTTATAAACGAAGCGCATAAAATGTTTCGAGGAGCCTTGACGGCGTAACAATGTTATGTTAAACTGATAATAATGTTGCGCATGGAGGCATCTATGGAACAAGAACTCATCTCTAAAAAGGATTTACTGCAGCGTTACGGCATCTCCTACGGAGCGTTGTACCGTTGGAAGCGCAAGGGTCTGATCCCCGAGGAGTGGTTTATCAAAAAAGCAACGGCTACGGGGCAGGAGACGTTCTTTCCGCAATGCCTGATCTGTCAAAGAGTGGAATTGATCCTGAACCGGAAGGAAGAAACATCGCTCGATAAGCTGTCAAAACGGTTTCGTGAGGAAACAAAGGCAAGTATTGTGATCAAAACCGCTGTTGCGGAGCGTATGATTCCGCTTGAGGAATTGGTGGGCTTTGTTTTTGTCGATGCAGAAGGGAACAGCAGCGATTTGACAAGGCAGATACAACAATTGTGCGGTGCACAGAATCATGAATAAGGAGGCAGAAGTATGAATAAGAGTATTTCCGGCAGCGGAAAAATTCCGGCAGGAGAATATGAGGCGATCCGCATCAGCGGCAGCGGACGTTTAAGCGGTCTGGTATGCTGCGAGAGCTGCCATACCACCGGCAGCTCAAAGGGCGATGAGCTTGAATGTAAAAATTCGTTTAAGGTCTCCGGTACCAGCACATTTTTGAAGGATGTAAAAGCAGGCAGTGTGAGCGTTTCGGGTTTGTTTACCTGCGGCGGCAAGCTTGAGGTCAAAGAGCGCCTAAGCTGCTCGGGCAGCATAAAGTGCAGCGGTGATATTCGCTGCGGCGAATTGAGCGTTTCCGGCGAGCTCGACGCGGACTCGGATATTGAGGCAGAAACCGTTCGCATCTTTGGTGAGGTCGAGTGCGAGGGCTTGCTGAATGCAGAAACTATTACCGTCAAGGGCGCAGGAAGCTGCTTTGGCAGTATTGGAGGCAGCAAAATCGACATCACCAGAGGCGGCGTTATGAAGAAGGTCGTGCAAGTGCCGCTGCTTTCGAAGCTGATGAAGAGACTCAGCGGCAAAAATGAAGTAAAAAACGGCATTGAAGGCGACGAGATCACGTTGGAGAATGTACATACGCCGCGTGTGGCAGGCCGTGTTGTCGTCATCGGTGATGACTGCTGTATTGACCTTGTGCAGTATTCGGAAATTGTAAGCATTTCCGAAAAGGCTAAGGTCGGAAATACGGAGAAAGTCTGATTTTGCTTGACAGAGCAGCACGAAAATGCTATAATTTTATCGAATCCTGACATTAAGCGACAATTCGCTGCGTGAAAGGTGCGATACCATGACGAAGAGCGGTGCTTTGCACTGATGAAATGCGCATGAATGCCGCATCCGACAGGATGCGGCATTTTATCTTGGAGTATGAGGATGAATAACGTTTTTGAATTGATTGAAAAGCTATCGCAGCAGCATGTGCTGAGTGCAGCGGAATATGAAATGTTACTTTCGGAACGAAGCGAACAGACAGCCGCTGCTTTGGCTGAGGCTGCTGTGAAGGAAAGAAAGCGAATTTACGGTAACGCCGTCTATATCCGCGGATTGATTGAAGTCAGCAATTACTGCAAGAACGATTGCTTTTACTGCGGCATAAGAGCCGGTAACCGAAATTGCGAAAGATACCGTCTGACACGGGAAGAAATTCTGTCTTGCTGTAATGAAGGCTATCAATTGGGTTTTCGTACATTTGTTATGCAGGGTGGGGAGGATGCGTATTTTACGGATGAGTGGCTGTGTGAGGTTCTGCGCGCGATCAAAGGTGAATTTGCCGACTGCGCCGTTACGCTTTCTCTCGGTGAACGCAGCTTTGACAGCTATCAAAGACTCTATAAAGCAGGCGCGGATCGTTATTTGCTGCGCCATGAAACTGCGAACAAATCACACTATGAGAAGCTGCATCCTGCATCGCTTTCGTTTGATAACCGTATGCGCTGCCTGAGGGATCTAAAACAAATCGGTTACCAGGTAGGCTGCGGCTTTATGGTCGGATCTCCTTTTCAGACCTTGCAGGAGCTTGTAAATGATCTGCTGTTTGTTCAAGCGTTTCAGCCGGATATGTGCGGTATCGGGCCGTTCATTCCGCATAAAGATACCTGCTTTGCAGATGAAAACGCCGGCGATGTGGACTTGACCTGCTATTTGCTGTCGATTCTCCGCTTGATCAAGCCGAATATTCTGCTGCCTTCGACAACGGCGCTCGGAACGCTTCACCCCTTCGGCAGAGAGAAGGGAATCCTTGCCGGTGCAAACGTTGTGATGCCGAATCTCTCGCCAACATCCGTGCGGAAAAAATACATGCTTTACGACAACAAGCTTTCCGACGGAAACGAATCCGCACAATGTGTCGAAGCATTGCAAAAACGTATGAAAGCGATCGGTTATGAGATCGTAACCGACCGCGGTGATATAAAAGATTGAAAGAAGGAATAATTATGCCGAAATATGATCCGAAATCCTTGAAGGCCGAGGAATTTATCCATGACGGCGAAATCCGCGAAACCATCGCCTATGCCGAGGCGAATAAGAATAACAAGGAGCTCATCGAGCAAATTTTGGAAAAAGCTCGCCCTAAGAAAACTGCGACGGGCTATGCTTGCGCAGGTTTGACACATCGTGAAGCTTCCGTCTTACTTGCATGCGAGGATGAAGCTGTTTATAATGAAATTTGTAAAATTGCAGAGGAGATCAAGCTGGCGTTTTACGGCAACCGCATTGTTCTGTTTGCGCCGCTGTATTTGTCGAATTACTGTGTGAACGGCTGCGTGTATTGTCCGTATCACTTGAAGAACAAGCACATTGCGCGCAAAAAGCTGACGCAGGATGAAGTACGCGCAGAAGTCATGGCGCTGCAGGATCAGGGGCACAAGCGTCTTGCAATCGAAGCAGGTGAGGATCCGGTTCACAATCCCATTGATTATATCCTTGAGTGCATCAATACCATTTATTCCGTGCACCACAAAAACGGCGATATTCGCCGCGTAAACGTCAATATTGCAGCCACAACGGTAGAGAATTACCGCAAGTTAAAGGATGCAGGCATCGGTACATATATTCTCTTCCAGGAAACTTACCATAAGGAAACGTATCTGCAACTGCACCCGACCGGACCGAAGCACGACTATAATTACCATACCGAGGCAATGGACCGCGCAATGGAAGGCGGCATTGATGATGTCGGCTTGGGTGTTTTGTTCGGTCTGGAATTGTACAAATACGAGCTTGCAGGACTTTTGATGCATGCAGAGCATCTTGAGGCGGTTCATGGCGTGGGCCCGCATACGATCAGCGTACCGCGCGTGAAGCGTGCCGATGATATTGATCCTGATGTCTTCGACAACGGCATCAGTGATGAAATTTTCTCAAAGATCGTTGCGATCATCCGTCTTGCTGTGCCTTATACGGGAATTATTATTTCGACCCGAGAGAATGAAGCTCTGCGCACGAAGTTGCTGCGCCTTGGTGTTTCGCAGGTCTCCGGCGGCTCCAGAACCTCCGTTGGCGGCTATGCAGGCTTTGATGCAGATGAGCGTCCGCATGATACCGAACAGTTTGATGTGTCGGATCAGCGAACCTTGGATGAGGTAGTCTGCTGGCTGATGGAGAACGGACATATTCCGTCCTTCTGCACCGCCTGCTACAGAGAAGGGCGTACCGGCGACCGTTTTATGAGTCTGTGCAAATCCGGTCAGATTTTAAACTGCTGTCATCCCAATGCGCTGATGACGCTGTCGGAGTATTTGGAGGATTATGCTTCTGAGCATACCAAAGAGGTTGGCTATGCTCTTGTAGAAAAAGAGCTTGAGCGCATCCCGAAGGAAAAGGTGCGCATTATTGCTGAGCAGAACATTGAGGCCATCAAGCAGTCCAATCGCCGTGATTTCCGCTTCTGAGGAGGGAATGTATGGGACTTAATTCTGCGCCGTCATCAGAGCGGCTGCATATCGGCTTTTTCGGCAAACGCAATGCCGGCAAGTCCAGTCTTGTCAATGCGGTCACAGGACAAAGCCTTTCCGTGGTGTCGGAGGTGAAGGGAACAACGACCGATCCGGTCAAAAAGGCGATGGAGCTTTTGCCGCTCGGACCGGTGGTTATTATTGATACTCCGGGCTTGGATGATGAGGGAATGCTGGGTGAAATGCGCGTGGAAAAAGCGCGTCAGATCATGGAGCAGACGGATATTGCCGTATTGGTGGTCGATGCATCTGCGACGATGGACGAGACAGACCGTGCGTTGATTTCGCAGCTTGAGGAACGGAAAATTCCGTTTGTGATCGCACTCAATAAAGCAGACCTCGTAGCGCACAGGGCAGTCTTGTCTGAAAATTCGCTCTATGTCAGCGCGTTGACAGACGAGGGGGTTCATGAGCTGAAGGAGCGCCTCGGCGATTTTGCGGACAGAAAGAAGCCTAAAGTGCTGGTTTCGGATCTGCTCAACGCCCGTGATTTGGTTGTTCTTGTTGTTCCAATTGACGAATCCGCACCAAAGGGTAGACTGATTTTGCCGCAGCAGATGGTGCTGAGGGATGTTCTCGATGCGCATGCCTGCGCAATTATTTGTCAAGATACGGAGCTAAAATCAACCCTCGCAAGCCTTCCGAACAAGCCCAAGCTGGTCATTACGGATTCGCAGGTGTTTCGGCGTGTCAGCGCAGATACGCCGGAGGACGTTTTGTTGACGTCTTTTTCGGTTTTGATGGCGCGTTATAAGGGGGAATTGGAGATCTTGACAAGGGGTGCGTATGCTCTGCAACGCCTAAAAGACGGCGATAAGGTCTTAATATCCGAAGGCTGCACCCACCATAGACAGTGCAATGATATTGGTACAGTTAAGCTGCCGGCGTGGATTGAAAGATTTTCAGGCGCAAAACCGGAATTTTTCTTTACCTCCGGTAATGAATTTCCGCAAGATTTAAGTCAGTATGCGCTGGTGGTGCATTGCGGCGGCTGCATGCTTAATGAGAAGGCAATGAAGCATCGCATTGAACGTACAGCCGCTGACGGTGTCCCGATCGTTAATTACGGCCTTGCAATTGCGCATATGAACGGGATTCTGCGCAGAAGTCTTGCGCCGTTTCAAACGACGATTGATGAATTGTAAAATATGTGTTAGAGTATTGTATCAAATATTCGGAGGAAAATATGAAAAAATCTACTTTTTACCGCATTTTGTGCCTTATATTGGTTATCACAATGCTGCCGCTTGCGATACCGACCGTTACGGCTGCAAATGATGAACTGAACTTGAGTGCGTGGTCGGCTGTTTGCATGGATTACGATACCGGCGAGATCCTTTACGCAAAGGACATTGACAGCATGAGAGTTCCTGCCAGTATGACCAAGATCATGACGGCGTATATCATTTATGAAGAACTCGAAAAGGGAACCATCACCAAAGATTCCATGTTTGAGATCAGCGATTATGCACGTTCCGTGTCGTATGATTCTACTTATCCGATGCGTGTTCCGCTTTATGACAAGTACATCTCTGTCGATCAGGCATTGCAGAACATTCTGATTCCCTCTGCCAGCGCAACGTGCATCGTTGCTGCGGAAAATATTTCCGGAAGCGAAGAGGCATTTGTTCAGAGGATGAACGAAACTGCGCTTCGTCTGGGAATGAAAGCGGAATATCAAAACAGCCACGGCGCGAAGGTACATTATATGACTTGTCGCTCGGTTGCGATCTTGGTTCGTGAATTTATCGCAGCCTACCCGGATGTTTTGAATTATACATCAATGACTTCCACAACTTACAGCAATTACACTTGGGAAAATACGAATAAGCTGCTGACCGATTACAAGTATGAGGGCTGCGACGGTTTTAAGACGGGCACCATTGCCGAGTCGGGTTATTGCCTCGCCGCTACTGCGATCCGTGACGGCAGAAGAGTGATTACCGTTGTTATGGGAGCTACCGATAACCAAACTCGACATACCGATTCGATCAAGCTTCTTGACTATGGTTTTGAAGAGCTGGAAAGAAGAGATGCCGACCGTGAAAACTGCAGCATTGAGCTTGTGAATCCGAACGGATACGAATTGAGAATCGGTGCACAGGTCAATTTGGGGCTGAAGTTTACCAATCTGTCTGCATCCTTTGACCCCTCATTTACGGTCTACGCCGATAATAACAAGCTCGGTACATTCAGCGCACATGCGTATGAAGGCGCGATCGTGGATGTTCCTGTCTGTTTGGACGATACGTTTGCAGGAAAGAGCAGCGTTGTGATCGATGTCTACGTTCATCTGAACGAGGATCGGCATCTGACGGGGGAGTTTGCCGTTTCCGATAAGGCGACGTCATCCTTCATTGATATTGCCTACCATTGGGCGGAAGAAGAGATCACGGCTGCTGCAAGTTCAGGCTGGATCGAAGGCTACAGTGATGGTACCTTCCGTCCGGATGAGAAAATCACGAGAGCGGAATTTGTGACGATTCTGGCGCGGATATTGGAGCTTGAGAGTCAGACGGAAAATCCCTTCTCTGATACGCAGGGACACTGGGCAGAAGAAACGATTTCCGCAATGGCACAGGCAGGCTATGTAAAGGGCTATGGCGATGTATTCAAGCCCGATCAGACGATCTCCCGTCAGGAGGCTGCTGCGATCTTCTACCGTGTTTATCAGCCTGCATCTGCAGAAGTAACAGATTTCAATGATAGCGACCAAATCGCGGACTACGCAAAGCAAGCGGTTTCAGCTCTGGCAGCTCTGGGTGTACTGGAAGGCTATGAGGACGGTTCGTTCCGACCTAATGGTTCTCTGACGCGTGCAGAGTGCGTAAAGATTCTGGTTTTGCTGCAGACTACAGAGGAACCGTAAGGCAAAAGCCACCGGCGTATGATTACGCCGGTGGCTTTTGTTTATTTAATGTCTGCTGAATAAGTCGCCCTTGTGACTTATTCGCACAGCTTTGCT
>CAYVLD010000009.1:0-27522 GCA_964452205.1 uncultured Oscillospiraceae bacterium | reverse complement strand
TATCGTTCCCTTTTCCTTGTCGTTTCTGCCAAGCTCGGTTTCCAAGCCGCCCTCCTGTTGCGGCATAGTCGTTCTTCTCGCTGTCGCTCGAATTACTCCTTGCCGCCGCCACTCCTTGTTGCTCGCTGTATCTGCCGCAGGCAGCGCTCGCAACCGTCCCCCCCGAGACCCCCTCCCGGCACGCTTCCGCGTCTCGTTACAGAGGAGAGATCGGCTTTTAAACTGTTCGACAAATCGGAATTTGGCTGTTTTTATAATTTCATTATAGCAGAAAAAATTTTTGTTACAACCGATTTTGTTGCACAAGGCAGAGCAATTTTTCGTTTTTCGAGACTATCGGTGAAAGGCGGTTTTTTTACCGCCCGAATAATTGATTTTTGAGGTGTTTAATTTGAATCCGAATCTTCCGAGTGAAAAACGGCGCTTCGCTTCGGCGTATCTGCGCTGCTTCGATGCCGATCTCGCCGCCGAGCACATCGGCCGCTGCGACGGCGTGCGCCTGCTTTCCACACCAACGGTGCAGAGCGAGCTGCAGCTTCAGCGCGCACAGTGCGACATCTGCCGTCAGGATGTGCTGCGCAGGCTGGCACAGCTTGCCTTCGGCCGCGCAAACGACTGTGTCAAGCTCGTTTTAAGCGAAAATCCTGACATTGACGCCCTCGATCTCAGCCTTCTCAGCGAGGTCAAACGCAACGACAAGGGCACCGTGGAGGTCAAGCTCATAGATCGGGTGCGTGCTCTCGAACAGCTTCTGCACGTCGGTGAGCAGTCCAACGATGCCGCAGCAGCCTTTTTCGCTGCTGCTGAGGATGTGGAGGATTGAAATTCAGCAAAAAACAGCGCATCGTCCTCAATTGGTGGCAGAAAAACTCCCCTTATTATAAAAAAGAAGCCATTATCTGCGACGGTGCGGTTCGCTCGGGCAAAACCTTGTGCATGGGTCTGAGCTTCTTCGTGTGGGCTTGCTCGTGCTTCTCGGGCGCGCGCTTCGGCGTGTGCGGAAAAACCATCTCATCTCTGCGCCGCAATGTCCTCACCGAGCTACTGCCGAAATTGAAAGCCATCGGCTTTACCGTGACGGAAAAACGCACCGAAAATCTGGTGCGTGTTTCTTTTTGCGGAAAAACCAATGATTTTTACATCTTCGGCGGTCGGGACGAAAGCTCGTCATCTCTGATTCAGGGGATTACGTTCGCAGGCGTTTTGCTCGATGAGGTCGCCTTGATGCCGCGCAGCTTCGTCGAGCAGGCCTGCGCCAGATGCTCCGTCACGGGCAGCCGTCTGTGGTTCAACTGCAACCCCGAAGGACCGAGACATTGGTTCTACACCGAATGGGTTTTGGGTGCGGAAAAACGCAACTGCCTGTATCTGCATTTTACCATGGAGGACAACCCCTCGCTTTCCAAGCAGATCCGCGCACGCTACGCAAGACTTTACTCGGGTGTTTTTTATCGGCGGTTCGTGCTGGGGCAATGGGTCGCTGCCGAGGGTCGGGTGTACGATTTTTTCGATGCCGCCGCTGCTCCGCCGCCGCCATGCGGCAGCTTCTCTCAATGGTACATCTCCTGCGACTACGGAACGGTCAATCCGGCTTCGTTTGGGTTGTGGGGCGAGAAGGACGGCGTTTGGTATCGGGTGAAGGAATTTTACTTCGACTCAAGGCGCGAAATGCGCCAAATGACCGATGCCGAGTACGCCGACGCCTTGGAGAAGCTTGCAGGTGACAGGTGCATTTCGGCGGTCATCGTCGATCCGTCGGCTGCCAGCTTTATCGAGCTGCTGCATCGGCGTGGTTGGAATGTCAAAAAAGCGGACAACGACGTTTTAAGCGGCATAAGGCGCACGTCTGATCTGCTCAAAAGCGGAAAAATCGTGATCTGCGACACCTGCGTGGACTGTCTGAGGGAGACCGAGCAGTACGTCTGGGATCCCAAGGCAGGCAAGGATGCGGTCAAAAAGGAGCATGATCACGCGATGGACGATATGCGTTATTTTGCCGCGACCGTTCTTTCGCAGAGGCAAACGCCGCTTGCGGCACGCACGGTGAGCAGACGGGGCAGATGAGGGTAAAAAATTCCGATTTATCGGTGAGATGGGGAGTCCGTGTTTGTCATTTTGAGCGCGAAGGATCTTAGCGAGGGCAACAAAGCTGTGACATCACCGCACTGCCAACAAGATTCTTCGTCGCAAGCTCCTCAGAATGACAAAGGAAGCACTTATTTCATAGCAATGACAAATATGAAGGTGCATACCTCATCGACAAATCGGAATGGAGTGTTTAGTGAAAGGAGGTGATTTGTATGAAATTCAAGCGTTCTGCGCCGTCGGCTGCGGCGGCTGCAAGCCAGCTCAGAAACGGCAGCGGACACCCCTTTGGGTCGGTCAAAAGCTATGTCCCCCTGTGCGGCGGTGAGGCGCGGCTGTACCAATCCATGCGAGAGGCCCTGCCCATCGTCGATGCAGCGATCTTAAAGCTCATCAGGCTTTGCGGCGGCTTCCGCGTTGCCTGCGGCAGGTCGGAGACGGAATTAAACGACTTCCTTGCAACCGTCCCCTGCGGCCGCGGTCAGTTCGGCATTGACAGCTTCCTTTCCGCCTATCTTGACAGCCTGTTGACCTACGGCAGAGCTGTCGGTGAGATGGTCGTTGCAGACGGCGTCTTCAGCGCGGTCTGCTGGGGCGATGTGACGCAGGTACAGATCCAAGAGGGTGATTCGCCGCTGGAATACACCCTCTGCGCTTGCGACAAAAACGGTCGGATGCGGCCGCTTCCGTATCAGCATCTTCTGCTCCTGACCACGCTCAACCCCGAGCCTGCCAATCCCTACGGCGTTTCCATGCTGCGCAGCCTGCCGTTTTTGACCAACGTGCTTTTGAAGATCTATCAGACCGTCGGCACAAATTGGGAACGCGCCGGTAATGTGCGCTATGCCGTCGTCTGCAAGCCCAACGGCGATGCCTTCGAGCGCTCGTCTGCTTCCGAACGCGCCGAGGCAATCGCCTCGGAATGGTCGAGCGCCATGCAGGAGAGCAAAAACGGCATCGTGCGCGATTTTGTCGCAGTCGGTGACGTGTCCGTCAAGGTCATCGGCTCGGATGGACAGATTTTGGATTCCGAGATCCCCGTTCGGCAGATTTTGGAGCAGATCGTTGCCAAAACCGGCTTGCCGCCGTTCATGCTCGGCCTGAGCTGGTCAAGCACCGAGCGCATGAGCCAGCAGCAGGCGGACGTTTTGACCAGCGAGCTTTGGGCAATCCGCAGAACCGTCGAGCCGGTTCTTGTGCGCATCTGCGAGCTTTGGCTGCGGATGCACGGCGATTCGTCCAAGCCGCGTATCGTCTGGGACGACATCACGCTGCAGGATCTTGTCGAACAGGCACAGGCAGAGCTTTACCGCGCACAGGCTGCCGCTTTGAAAAATTCGAACGGAGAGTGATTCTTTGAACATCCGCAAGGACGCGCTCGTCTGCGCCGCCGGCATCCCCGACGAAATGACGCTCGAAAAAATTAACCGCTACACCAAATCCCCCCTTACGGCCGAGCAGGTCTACTGCTTCAGCGTTCGCCTGTGCGACGATCAGCCCGACCGTGATTTTGAACGCTTTGACACCGCCGCTTTACCCATCTTGGCGCAGCTCTTTGTCGGCAAAACGGGCATCGTGGACCACGAATGGTCGGCAGATCGCCAAGTCGCCCGCATCTTTGATACGCAGGTGCTGCAGGAGGATTCCGTCAGCTTCATCCGCGCGCAATGCTATCTTCTGCGAACGGAGAAAAACGCAGACCTCATCGCTGAGATCGAGGGCGGTATCAAAAAAGAAGTCTCCGTCGGCTGCGCCGTCGGGAGCTGCCTGTGCAGCATCTGCGGCAAGCCCTACGGCGCTTGCGAGCATCACAAGGGGACAAGCTACGCTTCGGAGGTTTGTCTTGCAATTTTGTGCGAGCCGACCGATGCGTATGAATTTTCCTTCGTCGCTGTGCCGGCGCAGCCGCGTGCAGGCGTGATGAAGGCGTTGGAAGGAGGTGTTCCCATGACGCTACAGGAGCTTGTGACGAAAAACGGCTCGCCGGAGCTTGCCGAACGGCTGAAAACGCTGCAGCAGCAAGCGGATTTCGGCAAGGCTTGCCACGAGGCACTTTTGGAGGAGACGGTCGCGCTCGGCCTGCTGCTCGACTTCGGCGCGCAGGAGGAGCTGCTGCGAAAATCCTTCGGCGCTTTGTCCTTTGCGGAGCTGTCCTCGCTCAAAAAGGCGATGGCAGGCAAAACTGCGCAGTTGTTCCCGTCTGCCGCGCAGCTTCCGTCCCCCGGCGCACCCGGCTGCGCCGTTGAAGCAGACTACATTATCTAATTAGGAGGATCATTTTATGGCTATTTCTTTTGAAGGGCTGGGTCAGCTCTGTGTCACCACCAACTGCAGCAGCACCGTTACCCCCGGCATTCCCTGCCGCATCAGCACCAACAAGATCGCTGTCGCCTGCGCTGAGGGCGAAGCTTTTGCCGGCATCGTCGCAAACGTCCGAGAAAGCACCGCCGGTGTGATCGTGCGCGGCTTTGTCCGCGCGTCCTACTCCGGCAGCGCTCCTGCAATCGGCTACGTCGGCCTTATGGCAGATGGCGCAGGAAACGTCACCTACAGTGCAGACGCGCACGAATATCTGGTCGTTGAGGTCAATATCGCCAATAAGACCGTCGTGTTCCTGATGTAATTTAAGGAGGTATTTTTACTATGGCATTTGACAATATCCGTCTGGAAAAAGGCATGTACCGCGAAAGCGGAAAGAGCTTTACGCAGGTTTTGGAGAGTCTGGATCCCTCGGAAAGCTACAAGGGTACTGCGCTTGAAGGCACGGACGCCTTCCAGCGTCAGCTCAAGCGTTTCGGTATCCGTGTCAAGGGCGCAGGCAGCGATTGTGTGGAAAAATTCTTCACCACCTACGAATCTGCCGTCCTGTTCCCTGAATTTATCGCCCGTGTCGTGCGTCAGGGCATGGAGGAGGACAACATCCTGCCGTCCATCGTTGCAACCGTGACAAACATTGATGCGATGGACTATCGCAGCATTTATTCCGTGCCGTCCGACAGCGCACTGACATCCGTTGATCTGGCCGAGGGTGCTGCCATCCCCGAAACCACCATCAAAACCAGCGAAAATCTCATCAAACTGCACAAGCGCGGCAGAATGCTCGTTGCATCGTATGAGGCACTGCGCTTCCAGAAGCTCGACTTGTTCTCCGTCATGCTGCGCCAGATCGGCGCGTACATCCGGAGAATGCATCTGGCTGATGTCGTGGACATGCTCGAAGCTTCCGGCAACGGCTACTGCATCGGAATCAACCCCATCGGCGGCTCGTCCGACGGTCTCAGCTACGAGGCATTGATCGATTTCTGGTCACAGTTCCATCCTTACGAGATGAACACCATGCTCGTTTCCAGCAGCATGATGGCGCAGCTTTTGAAGCTGCCTGAGTTCCAGAACCCGCTGACCGGCCTGAACTTCCAAGGCACCGGTAAGTTTACCACGCCGCTCGGCGCACAGGTTCTGCGTACCGATGCCGCCGGCGACTGCTGTATTTACGGTCTCGACCGCCGCTTTGCGCTGGAAATGGTGCAGGCAGGCGACGTTTGTGTCGAATACGACAAGCTCATCGACCGTCAGCTCGAACGCGCCGCCATTACCCACATCAGCGGCTTCGGCATCATCATGCAGGATGCTGCAAAGTACCTTGAGCTGTGATGCTGATCGATGAAATACGGGCGCTGGCTGCGGAGCTTTTCGGAAGCGAGGACAGCCGCCTGAGCGCCGTGTGCACGGCAGTGTATCAGATGCTCTCAAGCCGTCTGCGAAGCGGAATCTCTCCCGACGATTGCAAGGACAGCTTTACATACGCCGCTGCCTTGTATGCGGTCAGCTTTATGAGAAATATCGACGACCATGCGCTGTCCTCCTTCGATGCAGGAACGCTCAAGCTCACCTTCCGCGAAGGGGCAGACCGCTTCGTGCGCATGGCGCAGCAGCTTCTTGCACCGTGGTGTGAGGATACGACCGCTTTTAAAGGGGTGAGGGCATGAAGGAGCTGATCGCTCGTCTGATAAGCACCTACGGCAACGAAATGCAGATCACCACCGGCAAGGTGAAGCACGACGTCACCGCCTTTTTGCAGCTCGTCACATCGAAAAGCTGGCAGAATATGGAGCGTATGATCCCCACCGTGGGCGAAATTCCGCGCGGGCAATTCCTTTACCTCGGACCGCCGGAGCTCCTGCTTTGCGGCTACGACACCATCTTGATGGACGAGCGGCAGTTCATCGTGCGGCGCGCCGACGCAATCTTATACCGCTCCGAACGCATCTTTGTGTGGGGGCTTTGTGTGGAAGGAGGATTGAGCTGAATTGAGCTTTTTGGGGGAACTTTTGACGCTTTTGCAAGCTGCGAATATCGACTGCAATTACGCCGCACCCAGCATCCGTATGCCGCCGCTTCAGATCCAAACGACCCGTTTGCAGGTGGCAGAAACCTTCCTCAAAACTGCTGTTTTCGGCAATTTTCTGGGGGCTTTGGAGGGCGTGAACGTCAACGCCGTCCTCTTTGGCGAGACGATCGACATCGAGGTGTACTCGCCGTACCTTTACAGCGGCGTCAAATGCGAGCTGTTTGCCAATCGCGTTGTGCAGGTCGTGGCGCGCGGCTTTCAGACGCTGCCGATCCAGTCCATCCGCTGTACCGCCTGCTACTATGATCCGGATACGGATTGCTTCCGCTGCAAGATCTCCGTTCAGTTGCAGACGTGGCTGGCACGCGAGGAAGAATGAGGTGATATGAATGCCCTATGTTAAGATTCCCTCCATCGCCGCTCCTGCCGTTTATCTCAACGGTACTGCCGTCGGCGCCCTGCAGAGCTTCCACGAACGCTGCACGCAAACGCTGACGGCGCTGCGGCAGCTCGGTTCATGCGATCTCTCCGCGCTTCACAGGGGAGAGAAAGAATATCTCATTACATTGCGCTATCTTCTGCCCCTCGGCAGCAGCCTCGTCGAGCCGAATGCCGATTTGCACACGCTTTCGAATTTCACGCTGGAAATCAAAGCCTCACAACGAACGCTCCGTTTTACAGGCTGCGAATGTGCGCTGATCGAAACCGGCTGCACGGCAGGGGAAAGCATCTTCTGCGAGGCGCAGATCCACGCCCTTACGCGTGAGTGTACGGAAGAAACGGGGTGAAAGCATGCTGAAGCTCGGTAATTTTACATGGCCGAACGATCCTGAACAGCTTCGTGTGAGCTACAGCCGCAGCGTCAAGCTCGACAACACCTCCGACGGTCTGTGGAGCATCGCTGATGAGGGGCGTTTCGGCAGAACCTTCGACGGCGAGGGCGTTTTTTACGGTGAAAACGCCTATAAGTCGATCTCGCAACTGGCGAATTTCCTCTACAGCGGAACCGCGGCAGCCTTCGTTCATCCGTACTGGACGCAGGCGAACGTAATTATGACCCGGCTACAGGTGACGGAGGAATGTGAAAACCGATTCCTGCGCTACACCTTCCGCCTGATCGAAACGCCTGCCTGAAGCTTTCGACACAGGCAGAATTTCCTGCACCGTAACATTGCGAATATGATACAGAACCCAAGCTTTGCACGCAAGTCGCCCGACTTGCGTGCTTTTTTTTGCGCATACAACGGCTGTCATGTCATACGATTGCATAATAGAAATATTTAATAAATTCCGGTTGATTATTTTTTGCGCGTATGATAAAATAAGCTGAATAATAAAATTAGGGGAGAGTCGCCTGAATTTGCCACGTTGTCAATTTGTATAATTTGATCTTCTGATTGCCGGTTTATGTTTCATCATAGCTTTTTGATGAAAATGCTGCTTTCCCCACGCAATGCTATTTTTGCCAACAGGAGATAGATAATCTATGGAAACTGTCGATAAAAAGCGCCTATTTTCAGCCCTGCGGCGCAGGAGCTGGATCATTATCCTGACTGCGATCGTTACCGCAGCAGGCTTCTTCGGCGTTACCCGCTTCTTCGTCACACCCTTGTACGAGGCAAGCATTAAAATGTATGTCAACAACAGCTCTATTTCCGTCGGCGGTACTTCTTTCAGCATCTCTTCGTCTGAGCTGACCGCCGCGCAGAGCCTTGTAGATACCTATATCGTTATCCTCAACAGCTATGAAACGATCGACGAAGTGATCCGTCAGGCAGAGATCTCGCGCACACACGAGGAGGTCTCCGGCATGATCACCGCCGCACCCATCAACGATACGGAGATTTTTTCCATCACCGTCACCTCTTCGTCTCCGACGGAGACCGAGCTCATTGCCAACACCATCGCTACCGTTCTGCCCTCCAGAATCGCGCAGATCGTTGACGGAAGCTCGGTGCGTGTCGTTGAGTATGCACGCGTGCCGACACAGCGTTCGTCCCCCAGCTACATTAAAAACGGCATGCTCGGCTTTTTGGTCGGTGCGGTGTTCAGCGTCACCGCTGTCCTTTTCTTTGAGCTGATGGATGACAAGCTGCGCTCGGAGGATTATTTGACCCGAACCTACCGCGATATTCCGCTGCTGACCCTGATCCCCGATGCGCAGTCCGCTTCCGGTTCGAATTACTATAGCAGCGGCTGCCGCAGAACGGAGGCAAATGATGATGTTAAATAAGAGAAAGCTTCCGATTCGCTCGGATGAATGGGATCCGGAGCTGATGTTCGGTCCGAACGTCAATTTTGCCGTTTCCGAGGCGTATAAGCTCCTGCGTACCAATGTTATATATTCCTTCTCCTCGGACAGCAACTGCCATGTCGTCGGTGTCATGAGCTCCATCCGCGGCGAAGGGAAAAGCACCACCGCCTGCAACCTCGCTTACGCCTTGTCTGAGGCGGATAAGCGCACACTTTTGATCGAGGCGGATCTGAGAATCCCGACCATTGCGGAAAAGCTCAGCCTGAGAGCCGATCCCGGTCTGACCGACATGCTCGTAGCGCACGAGAAGCTCGGAAACGTCCTGCAGCACAGCGAATACTCCGAAAAAATGGACATCATCACTGCCGGCTGCTCCACGCCCAATCCCTCGGAGCTACTTGGCTCGTCATTGATGAATGAGCTGCTCGATGAACTGAAGAAATATTATGAATATATTGTGCTTGACCTTCCGCCGGTGACTGCCGTGTCTGACGCGCTGGTGGTTTCCAAGCTGCTTGACGGAGCGGTCATGGTCGTGCGCAATAACTACGTCACGCGCAAGGAGCTGACCGATGCCATGCGACAGCTTAAAATGGTCAATGTGCGGATTTTGGGATTTGCCTACCGCGGCGCGGTCAGCAGCAATCGTTCGAAGGATTACCAAAAGCAGTATTACGCCTCTGACAAGCGGCGCGCACACAAAAAATGATCGATCTTCATACGCATATTCTTCCGCAAATGGATGACGGAAGCGACAGCGTCACGCTTTCGCATCGGATGCTGCTTGCCCTGCGGCAACAGGGTGTGCAGCTTTTGGCGGCGACGCCGCACTTTTATGCGTACAAGGAAGCGCCGCAGACCTTCCTCAAACGCAGGCAGGAGGCGTATGACCGTCTTGCGCCGCCGGAGGGCTCTCCTGAGATCATGCTCGGGGCTGAGGTTGCTTATTTCAGCGGCATCAGCCGCAGCGATGAGATGCGCAAGCTGCGTATCGGGAACAGTCGGCTGCTGCTATTGGAGCTTCCGTTTTCGGATTGGAGCAGGACGATGGTGCACGAGGTGCTTGACATCGGCAAGAACCTGTCGTTGACACCGGTGCTCGCGCATATCGACCGCTACCGCCGCGTGGCAGGCTTTTGGCAGACGCTTGAGCTGTTTTCACACGCAGGCGTTCTGTTACAATGCAACGCAGAAGCGATCGGAAAGCTTTTTTCGCGCCGATTGATCGGCATGGTCAAGGACGGACAGATCCAATTCCTCGGTTCTGACTGTCACAACATGACCACGCGCCCTCCCAATATGCACAAGGCGGTTGCAAAGCTTGAAAAATCGATCTCATTGCAGACCTTCGATCGGCGCGCAAGGCGTCTGCTCGGCTCTGACCGCAAGGAGGAGCATTTATGAAAAAAAGCAAACGGATATGGATCATTACCGCTGCCGCAGTCGGTACGATTTGTCTGATCGTGCTGATCTGGCAATGGAATCGGGTCGGGCAGTTTATTGACGATCTGGACTATGGTCAGGAGCTTCCGTCCGTTACCGTGATCGAGACGACCGCCGATACGAGCATGCCTTCGCTCAGCCAGCAGGCTGCAGAGCCGACCGAGCCCTTGTCTTCCGAGGAGGAGACGGCGGAGCCGAGTGAGACCGCGCAGGAGCCGACCGAGTCGGAGACTGCTCTGCCCACCGTGACCCTGCCGCCGACACAGGAGACCGATCCCGAGATGGAGGAAATGCTGGCGCAGATCGATGCGCTGATCGCCATGGTCTATGAGCTCAAGGATGAGTATGTCAGCCGTCTGGCTGCCATCGAGGCCGCAGGCATTGCCGAATATTACGCTCTGCCTGCCGAGGAGCAGACGTCTGAGCGCAAGGAGCAGATCGCCTATGCCTGTGTGGATGAGGCGTATGCGCTCGAAAAGGAATGTGACGCAAGGATCGACACCATCTGCGCCGAGCTCGGCTACCTGCTGCAGAAAACCAATAATTCGCAAACCCTCGTTGCGCAGATCCGTTATATCTACGCTTCGGAGAAAACCGCCGCGAAAAATGAACTGATGGAACGCTACAGTGCGATCCTCGGTTGATAAATAAATGTATTTAATTCTATAACGGAGGTATTTTATTATGAAAATCGCAAAACGTCTCGTATCTGCCCTGTTAGTTCTCGTGATGCTCTGCTCCGCGCTCGTGATCACCGGCTCTGCCGCCACGTTCAAGGACATCGAGGGCCACTGGGCGCAGAAGTACATTGAAGAGTGGATCGATAAGGGTGTTATCAACGGCTACCCCGACGGGACCTTCCGCCCCGACGATTACATCACCCGCGGCGAGGTCAGTAAGGTGTTTGCCCTTGCCTATGAGATGCCGACCGAGGTGGAAATTACCGACTTTAGCGACGTTGCTGAGAGTGAATGGTACTATACTTTTGTCCAGGCTTGCGCCGCTTTCGGTACTGTCAACGGCTATCCCGACGGCTCCTTCCGTCCCAACGGCAATGTTACCCGTTCCGAGGTCGTGAAGATGGTCTGCCTGTCCGTAGGTCTTTCTTTGGAAGAAAGCGGCTATGAGGTATATTCCGATGCTGCCAAGATGCCTGCCTGGGCTGCGGGTTATTGGAATGCTCTGATCAAGGTCGGCGTTATCGGCGGTGACCCCTCGGGCACTCTGCGCCCCAACGACTATATCACCCGTGCGGAGCTGGTCAAGATTCTGTGCTTCATTGTCAGCGAAATCGAGATCTATGAGCTGCAGGTCAGCATTCAGGACAATCTCGGAAACGTTGTTTCCGACAAGGCTTCCTACCTGACTGGAGATGCTTTTGTTGTTAACACGCTGGTACCCCTGCTGGTTGCCAACCGCGAGAACTTCGCTGCGGTCTACCCCTCCGGTGATATGCGAGAGCTGCTCGAAGCCGGCATTGCCCTTGCCAAGGCAGGTTATGCCGACGGCTGGACCGAGGAAGAGCTTGCCGCATGGAATCAGTATTTGACTGACGGCTTCTCCGCCGTCGGCGGCGAAGCATCTTTGATCGATCTGCTGAGCAATGTTGCTACCACGATCTCTGTCGTTACCAGAGATACCGACCATGTTATGACCTTCTTCGATACAGAAGAGGGCAGAACTGACATCGAATATACCGTTACCATCCGCGTGGAGGTAATGGACTGAGCTTCTGACATTCTCCGCCTTGAAGATCATCAGGGCGGAGAATGATGTTGCTGTTCTGCTTTGCGCAAAAATGCAACTGCCGGTCGAATCGAAATTTGCCAAATACTGTTTTTGTATAAAATGCTTCTTTCGGAGGTTTTGCCGTGAGATCCCTGCTAAACGAACACCAAAAAGTGCTGCTGCAGTTGCTCGGCGAGTTTGACCGCATCTGCCGCAAGCACAATATAAAGTTCGTCCTGTTCGCCGGAAGCGCCATCGGCGCTGCTCGACATAAGGGCTTTATTCCTTGGGATGACGACATTGATGTTGCAATGCTCCGCTCGGACTATGAACGGTTTATGCAAGCGGCTCCGAAGGAGCTTGACGAGAAGATCTACTTCCTGCAGCGAGAGTTCTCTGCGCATTGGCCGATGTTTTTCTCCAAGCTGCGCCTGAACAACACCGCTTGCATTGAACGCTACGTTCCCAAGGATCCCAAGGTGCACCAAGGGGTTTATATCGACATTTTTCCCATTGACAATTTGGCCGACAACCGTTTGATGCAGCATCTGCAGTTTGCCGCTTCGAAGATCGTCATCGCCAAGTCGCTTGACCGCCGCGGCTATTTGACCGACAGCCGAGAGAAAAAGCTGGTCATGCTGCTGTGTCGGTGTCTGCCGCTCAAGCCGATGCTCCGCTTTGCGAAGCGTGCGAAGAAGAGCGATTCGCCCATGGTGCACAGCTTCTTTGCCGCCGCCTCCGAGTATGAGAAGAACGTCTTCCCCAGGCAGTGGTTCACGGAGCAGAAGCAAATGCAGTTTGAAGATTGCACCTTCCCCGTTTCGGCACATTACCACGAGATGCTGACGAAGATTTATGGCGATTATATGTCGATGCCGTCGGAGGAGGAGCGCGAGTGTAAGATCCATGGTGTGATCGTGGATCTGGAAAACTCCTACGAGTGTTATATCGAGGAGCAGAAGAAAATGAAGATCACGAGCTATTCCAAAAGCATCCGCTGACAGAAGGAGAGAGTATGGGCTTTTATGAAAAACCGTCGGAGCCTCAGAACGCTTCGAATACGAAAAAAATCAAGCTCCTGACGATCTGCTGCATCGTACTGGCCGTGGCCGTTGTGATCCTGACGGCGCTGCTGCTGTGCGGCAACAGCAAAAACGAAGCACCGGTCGTGCTCGCCTCGGACTCCGCGACGGAAGCTGCGCAGGTGCCGAACGAATCCTACGCGACCGCGCAGAAGGAGCTGCTGATCTACGAGGTGGAGGCAACGAACGATGATATACTCATCAAAACCTCTTACGGCGATATGCGTTTTCCGTATTCATTTTCTGACATCATTCGTGTCGATGCCGTAAGCAATGATACCACCAAGGCGTTGGAATTTTCTGTCGATCTGGCGGATGCGGTGTATCCGATCTACACCATCAGCTTCACCGACCCCGAGGGAATGTGCATCGGCTCGCTGCTGCTGCCCGAGGAGAGAAAGCCCTACTACGTCACCGTGACGCTGCATGCGCCCGATGAGACCCTGCAGGGCGATGATCTGCTGACGTTCCAAGCCGCACAGGAGACATTTAATGACATTTGGGTGTCCATGATGGACAACGACGGCTTTACTCCGATCGAATGAAAAAAATTATCATCGTAAATAACAATATGAAAATCGGAGGTGTGCAGAAAAGCCTGTACAACCTCCTTTGGGCGTTGGACGGTCGCTATGAGATCACGCTGCTGCTGTTTCACGCCGAGGGCGAGCTTCTCTCTCGCCTGCCAAAGAGTGTGAAGGTCGTGCCGTGCCGCAGCCTGTTCCGTTTCCTGGGCATCAGCCAACAGGAGTGTCGTGGGTTCGAGAAGCTGCAGCGTGGCTTTTTGCGCTTAATTTGCCGTTTTTTTACCCGAAAGACCGCAATTTCACTCATGCTTCCGAGCCAAAAAATGCTGCCGCAGGAATATGACTGCGCTATCGCCTACCTGCAAAACGGCAATATCCACAACCTCTACGGCGGTGTGCAGGATTTCGTTCTGCGCCGCATCAAGGCAAAGAAGAAAATCACCTGCCTGCATTGCGACTACCGACTGAGCGGTGCAAACGAGGAGCGCAACAACCGCACCATTGCCCGTTTTGACACCGTCGCCGCCTGTTCTGACGGCTGCCGCAGGGTGTTTTGTCAGACGATGCCGCACTTGGCTGAAAAATGCGTCACCGTGCGAAATTGCCACCGTTTCGATGAAATACACGCCCTTGCCGCGCAGGATACGGTTTCTTACGAGGGGAAAGGCCCTCATGTGCTGATGGTCACGCGCCTTGCCCATGAAAAGGGCGTTGAGCGTGCGCTTACCGCTTGCGCCGAGTGCGCGAAAAAGGGCATTGAGCTGCAGCTTCACATCGTCGGAAGCGGCGCAATGCAGGAAACGCACCGAGCGCTTGCCGAGCAGCTTGGGCTAAAGGTGCATTTTTACGGCGAGCAGGCAAATCCCTACCGATTTATGCCAAACGCCGAGCTGCTTCTGATGACTTCCTTTTACGAGGCTGCGCCCATGGTCATTGAGGAGGCAGGCGCGCTGGCGCTGCCTGTTTTGACCACCGAAACCACCTCCAGCGATGACATGGTTCGTGCTGCCGGTCTCGGCTGGGTGTGCGCCAACGACCAAGCCGCCATCAACGAGAGCCTATGGACTCTCGTTACCGACCCTGCGCAAATTTCTCGGTGCAAGCAGGAGCTGCTCAGGCGCAATTTCGACAACGCCGAGGCTTTGAAACAACTCACCGCTTTGATTGAAGGATAGATGATTTATGTTACGTAAGCAGATGCGAAAACCCCTGAAAAATACATACGATGACTACCCGTGGGTGAGCATCTGCATCGCGCTGGCATTGCTGTACCTGTCTCCCTTTGTCTCAACGTATCCGGTGTATGCGGCGCTTGCCTGCTGCGTGTACCGCGTGATCGTTTATGATATGAAGGTGTTTGCCACCGATTATGCGCTGCTGATGACCGTCATCACCCTCTTCCGCAGCTCCGGCGGCATGTCTTTGCTTGTTGTGCTGTGCCTGTTTGCGAGCGTTTGGTTCTTCCTGCGCGACGAGGTGAAAAACGGCGCGTTCTTTGCCTGTCTTCTTCTGCTTCTGAACTATTTGCTCCTGCGTATGCAGTGGCAGATCAGCAACTTTATTTTGTGCTTCGGTCAGCTTTTCATGCTGTGCGTGCTGCTGCCGCAGCAAGACGGCAACTGTGCCGTTCGCACGATCAAAATGTTTTGCTACGGACTGATTCTTTCGTCTGTGTATGCGCTCGTTTTGCGTAATGTGTGGCAGATTCGGGCACTTCGCGGCCCGGAATCGCTTGCCTTCTGGGGTGCGTCGATCTACCGCTTCCAGGGTCTTTTCAACGACCCGAACTATTTTACATCTATGCTCATCTGCGCGATGGCCTTGCTGGTCAAGCTGAAATTCTCTTCGCATATTGCAACGGCGGCCTTTATTCCGTCGATGATTGCGCTGACCTTCTTCGGCATATTGACCTACAGCAAGACCTTCCTGTTTGCGCTGTTTTTGCTGATCGTTTTCGGCATTATCTGGCTCTTCCGCTCGGGGCATTACCTGCCGGCGATCATCGTGACGGCGGTGCTTGTTTTGCTCGCCTTCTACCTGCTCACCGGTTCGAGCATTTTTAGCGTAATTTTTGTACGCCTGTCGAGTGTCACCAATTTAGATGACCTGACCACCGGCAGAAGTGTCGTCTTCGGACAATATATGCAGGAAATTACCGACGACATTCCCTCCTTCCTCTTCGGTGAGGGCATGGCAGCCCCCGGTCTGCAAAAGGATCCGCATAACCTGTATCTGGAGATCGCCTACTATCTCGGCTTCGTCGGTCTGGGACTGATGATTGCCTTTATGGTCAGCCTTGTGCTGGCAATGAGGAAGAAAACTGTGCGCAAGCAGAGCTTCTTTTCCAAATATTTGGTGCTGATTATGATCGCCGTTTTGCACCTTGCGCTGCACGGCCTGTTCTCCTCGATCTCGTATGCGCTGTTTTTCCTTGCGATGCTGTCAATGCTGGTTGAAGAAACGGAGAGTGCCTGATATGCTTCTGTTGTTTTCCCACAGCGGCTTTTCCGACACCGATGCCAATGGCATTACAATGAAAAATCTTCTCAGTGCTTATCCGCCTGAGGAAAAGGCGCAGTTTTACTGCGACGTGGCTGCGCCCGATTTTACCGCCGCACATCACTATTTTCGCGTGACGGATGTGCAGGTGCTCAAGGCGCTTTTATTGAAAAAGAGCCGCCGCATTTTTACATATTCCGACACCGCGCAGACCTCCGCGCCGCCGAAAACCGCCGCGCGCAAGGTTCCTGCGTATCTGAAAAAACGAAAGTACAATTTTACGCTCAAATGGCTGCGCGAAAAGCTCCGCGCCGTCAGCCCGTGGGGACATCGCGCCCTGCGCCGCTGGATCGAGGAGCTGCATCCCGAGGCTGTCGTTTATATGGTCGGGGAGAGCCATTTTATGGACAAGCTCGTGCTTAAAACCGTGAAAAAGACGGGCGCTGCGCTTGTTCTTTACAATTCCGAGGCATACCGCCTCATTGATCTGAATACACGCAAGGGACTCGAACGCGCTTACTACCGTGCATCGCATAAGCTCTATGCCAAGCTTGCGGCCGCCGCCTCCCTTGTGATCTATAACAGCGATATGCTCAAGCAGGCTTACGAGGCGCGCTTTGGCAAGGATACCGCCGCTATCGTTGCCTACAACACCGCCGAGCCGCTCTCTGCTGCCTACGATACCAACCGGCGCCCGAAGATCACCTATTTCGGCAACCTCGGCGTGGGCAGAGACGAGAGCCTGCTGACTGCGGCGCGCTGCCTGCGCGGAATCGACCCCACGCTTACGATCGACGTTTACGGCAATGCGCGGGAAGACGTACTTGCGCGCCTGCGCTCGTGCGAGGGCATCTGCTATCACGGTTTTTTGGAGCAGACGCAGCTTCGCGAGGTGATCGCGGCTTCGGACATTTTGCTGCACGTCGAGAGCTTTGATCCCGAGATCATGCCAAAGCTGCGCTATGCGTTTTCGACCAAAATCGCGCAGTGTCTTTGCTCAGGACGCTGCTTTGTGAGCTTTGCGCCGAAGGACAGCGCCTCTTCGCAGTATCTTTTGTCCGTCGGTGCGCCGCTTGCCGCAAATGAGGAGGAGCTGACAGCAATTTTGCGGCAGCTTCTGACCGATACTGCCAAGCGCATCGACTGCGCGCAGACCTGTCTGCACATCGGGCTGAAGAATCATACCCATCAGGCCGAGCGTGTGCGGCGGGAGATTGGAGCGATCTATGAAACTTAGCAGATGGATGACCGACTCGGTCGAAAAGCTGCGATCCGGAGAAAAGAGTATTCCCAAACGGATCAAGCGGCATTATAAGTATAAAAAGTTTAAAAAATACGCAAAAATCGGAGAAAATCTGAATCTTTGCATCCGCTCAAACTGCACCGCCGATGCTCCCGGCAGCATTGTTATCGGGGATAACTGCGAGATCTACGGCACGCTGCAGTCCATGGCAGGCGGCACGATCAGCATCGGAAATCACACCGCCATCTATGAACGCTCCATTGTCGGCGCGGTCAAGAGCATCCGCATCGGTTCATGCGTGATCATCTCCAACGAGGTGCATATTTTCGACAACAACAACCATCCCACCGACCCCTCAGCACGCCGAAAAATGTGCTTAGAGGGCTTCCATACACCTGCGTGGCGCTGGGAACATTCCGCTTCGAAGCCCATCGTGATCGAGGACAACGTCTGGATCGGGGAACGCTCCATGATTCTCAAGGGGGTCACGATCGGAACCGGCTCGATCGTCGCAGCGCACGCCGTCGTGACCAAGGACGTGCCGCCGTATACCATCGTGGCAGGCAACCCTGCCCGTGTTGTGAAGGAAATTCGCGATGAAGAGGAATAAGCTGCGCTCGGGTACGTCCACCGATGCGATTTTACTGACCTTTGTCAAGCTCATCACCATTGCGCTGAGCTTTGTCGTTACGCGCCTTTTGTCCCAATATCTGTCGGTGTACGATTACGGCACCTACAGCCAGATCCTGCTGATCGTGTCCACCGTCACGAGTGTGACCATTCTCGGGATGGCAGACGGCGTCAACTACTTCTATTGCAGCGAGCAAAATGAGCAAAAGCGCGAGTCGTATATTTCGACCATCTACGCGCTGCAGAGCCTGGTCAGCGTGCTTGCCGGTGCGATCGTCATGGTGCTGACAAAGCCCATTTGCATCTATTTTGACAACCCCGACGTGCGCAGACTGCTGATTTTCGCCGCGTGCCTGCCGATGCTTCAGAACCTTTTGTCCATGACGCAGGTGCTTTTGGTATCGGTCGGCAAGGCACGTCTGCTTGCGATCCGCAATCTGGTCGTTTCACTCCTGCGTCTGGCGGCGGTCATTGTCGTAGTCACCGTTGCAAGAGATGTTGCGGTCGTTTTGGCGACCACCCTCGCGCTGGACATCGCGCAAGTGGCGCTGTTTGCTGTCATTTTGCGGAAAAATCAGTGTCCCATTCGCTTCAAAAGCGTTGATTTCAGGCTGTTTCGAACCATCTTCCGCTACTGCGCGCCGATGGCGGTCTTTACGGCTGTTAACACTTTAAATCGCGACTGTGATAAATATCTCATCGGCCTTTTGACCGATACGGAAACGCTTGCGCTGTATTCCAATGCCTCGAAGGTTCTGCCGTTTGACATCGTGGCAAGCTCGTTCTGTACGGTGCTGCTGCCGCAGATCACACGCTTCATCGCAGACAGACGGAAGGCAGATGCCGTAAAGCTCTATCGCACGTTCTTGGAGATCACCTACATCTCCACCGCCATTTTGTGCTGCGCGGTATTGGCGGCATCGCCGCAGGTTATGGAGCTTCTCTACTCAGAGAAGTATCTCGCCGCTCTGCCCGTCTTCTGCGTGTACGTTTTGGTGGATCTTCTGCGTTTTACCAATATCACGCTCATTTTGAGCGCTGCCGGCAAGACCAAAAAGCTTATGCTCTACGGCATCGGCGCACTCGGCTTAAATGCTGCGTTAAACGTCGCGCTGTATTGGCTCTTCGGCACTATCGGCCCTGCTGTGGCAACCCTTCTGACTACCCTTTTGCTGGGACTGTGTCTGCTTTCATCGGGCGCAAGGGAGCTGGAGGGCAAGCTTTCCGATTTCTTCGATGTGAAGTTTTTGCTGCGTTTTATGGCGGAAAATGCCGTTTTGACGGTGCTTTTGTACCTCGCGCAGCGATATTTGGCCGCACTCGGTCTGCCGTATTTGCTTATTTTGGCGCTGATCTGCGGAGGCTATGCCGCCGTGATGGGCATTGTCCATCGCAAACGCTTCCTGCGCGCGCTCAAGCAGGTCAATGCGCTGTCATAATTATGTTTGTTGCAAGAGCTTTCTTGTTTCAATAATTTTTCGGAAAAGAGGTAACTGTAATGCGAAAGATGCAAAAAATGCTCGCCTTTCTTCTGGCTGTTGTGCTGTGCCTCGGTGCGCTTGCGCCCATGGCAACGGCAACGGAGCTGAAGGTCAGCGATTACGCGACGTTCCTGAAGGAGCTAAAGGTTCTCGAAGGCTACGCCGAAGCTTACGCGCAGACCAACACGGCAAATGATGCCAATGAATTGCTACTCAACTTCATCCGTACCGGCGTTAACAAATACACCACCGATTCGTGGACAACGCTTGCAGGTGCGGAGATCACAGGCTTTACTGCCTATGTTGCACAGCAGGACGAGGCCAACGGCACTACCGCTTCCTCCCTGCGCAATCTTGCCGAGTTCACCACGCCCAACGGACAGACCGTTGAGTTTGAGCATATGTTCGGTGCGATGAACATCGCCTATCTCAACAGCCGATCGGCTGACTTGGGTAGCTGGGCAGGTGACCTGTGTGACCTCGTTAGCTATACGAAGGGCAATGTCTCCGGCGATGTCGAGACGATGGTTTCTCAGATCCGCGAGAACTACTTCGGCGTTGACGAAGCAGGTGTCAGCGGCTTCGGTATGCTCGACGTTTACGGCGACTTGGATTCATACTATCTGATGAATCAAATCAAGGCAGGAACTGCGCTGAGCAGCGCCATGGAGAGCTATTATACGGCTTCTTTGACCGATAGCGACCGTGCGGCATACTTCCTGAACAACCGTTTCGGCGGATTGGAAACGAAGGAGGATGTTCGTAACATCATCTACAAGACCTATACGAGTGATGTCGCCATTAAGGTTTTGGAGGCTGACAACGGTATCACCTCTGCCGATGCAGATCTGCGTAAGGCTTGCTGCTATTGCTTTGCAGACTATCTGTTTGAGCTGGCAGGCGACCGCTTGGAAGGCGGTAGCACGGAGGAAGAAGAGGAGAAGAAGTTCTATACGGTATTCTCTTCGACCGATTCTACCCTTGCTCCCGGCATTGAGCAGAACGTCAGCTATGCTTTGACCGGCGATGACAAGCAGCTTGTTTATTACTACATGACCATTGATGTCAGCCGTGAGGATGTTCAGATCCATGCAAACTACAAGGATCACGACCCGTCAAACGGCTGGGGCATGGCAAGAGTTCCCGATCAGATCGCTGCGGCGCAGGCGTACCATTCCGATCCCGACAGCGAGAATTATATCGAGAATTTCAACGTCATCGGCGGCGTGAACGGTGACTTCTACAACATGTCCACCGGTAAGCCCACGGGCGTTTTGGTCATGGACGGCGTTACCTACCAGGGCAATGTCAACAGCCGTTGCTTCTTTGCGATCTTGAACGATGGTACTGCTGTCATCGGCACTCCTTCTGAGTGGGCAACCTATGAAAAGGATGTCAAGGAAGCGCTCGGCGGCTCGGCAGTCATTTTGAGAGACGGCGAGATCCTTGCTTCCGCAGGCGGCGACAGAGCGCCCAGAACCGCAGCCGGCATTACCGCTGACGGCAAGGTCGTTTTGATGGTGCTCGACGGCAGACAGGATCCGTTCTCCGCAGGTACGACCTTGGCAGAGACCGCCCGGATCATGCTCGATGCAGGCTGTGTTGAAGCGATCAACTTAGACGGCGGCGGCTCGTCCACCTTTGCCTCCAAGCCCGAGGGCAGCGACACCGTCAAGGTCATCAGCAGCCCCTCTGACGGCTATGTGCGTTCGGTCAGCTCGTCGCTGCTCGTTGCTTCTACCGCTTGGGTCTCCAATGAATTTGACCATGCAATCGTTTCCACCGATTATGACTATCTTACGGTAAATACCCGGCTTGCGCTGACCGCAATCGGCGTCAGCATCACCGGCAACTCCGCTGTTATTCCCGAAAATGCCGTTTGGCAGCTATCCGATGAGACGATCGGCACGATTGAAAACGATGTCTTTACCGCTTGCGATAACGGTGATGTCGAAGTGCAGCTCGTGGTGGACGGCACTGTGGTCGGCAGCAAGACGCTGCATGTGGTCGTTCCGAATGGACTTACCTTGAAGAAGGACAATCTTTCTGCAGTTTACGGCGTGCCCGTTGAGATCCCCGTGATCTTGCTCTACGACGGAAACGAGGTTGCCTTTAATGATGACGATATTTTTGCAGGTACTTTGGAAAATTCTGAGGGTGCAGGCGTTTTTGAAGGAAGATATTTTACGGCTGACAAGGACGCAGGCTTCAAAACGGCTTACTGCGCAGTCGTTCTGCTCAGCAACGATGAGATCGGCCGGTTCTTCACGGTGAACCTCTACGATGAGGACGAGGCATTCTTTGACTTTGACAATGCTACGGCGGGCAACCGCACCTTGGCTTGGCTCCGTGAGGTAGACAACGCAACAACGGAGGATAACCTCCTGTATCAGTCGATCGACGTGTCTCAGCCGATGAACATTTCCTACACCTTCGGCATTGATATGTCGCAGATCGAAATCCCCGCAAAGCTTGCGGACTTGACGGATATGCTTCCCGGCAGCGACGTGGAGGGCGCAAGTGCGTGGACCTTCTTGCTGCAGCTTGCAGAGCGTGTCAGCGCATTGACCGAGGTTAGCGTGAAGGCACAGTTTGACAAGGATCTGGATATCGATATTTCCGAGCTGACGATCGTGAACGAATATTTTGAGCTGAGAGATGTCAGCGTGGATGAAGAGACCAACGAGATGACATTGACCGTCGGCTGGATCAAGCAGACGCAGGCAATCAATCCCACCGCGGCAAATCCGATCTGTATTCTCAGCGGCATCAAGGCAACGCCGAAGGCTGATGCACAATGGGATGAGGGCGATCAGCTCGTGATCTTAAATTCCGGTAACGTGAGTTATAATATTTATCTCAGAGCTACCGCTTTGTATAATTTTGCTTGCGATGAAGCAAATCAGGCGGAGTATTCTCTGTATCCGTTCGTCAACCCGAACCTCGAAAGCGAAAAGGGTGCAAGCTTCGGCTCTGCTTATGCAGATTTTGAAGACAGCTTTGTTCTGTCGAACAAGGTTCGTGAGGGTTGGACGGAGATCGACGGCAACCGTTATTACTTCGTCGAGAACGCTCCTCTGACCGGTAACCATAAGCTTCCTTCTTATGACAATTCTGAGGTTGAGTATCTTTACAGCTTTGATGAAAACGGCGTTTGCACCGGCACATTGACAGGCCTGATCGAGCTTGATGGCGATCTGTATTATGCGATCTTGGGCGAGATCAAGACCGGCTGGCGTCCGATCGAGGGCAATTACTACTATTTCGATATGAATACCGGCGCAGCGGTCAACGGCGAGCAGACCATTAACGGCTATACCTATACCTTTACCGATTATATTTTGACCAAGGGTCAGATCGTTCAGGTCGGCAGCTACTACCGCTACTACTGGGCAGGCAGCCATGTGATCGGCAAGTGGATCGAGGTCGACGGAAATACCTACTACGCAACCTATCCCAAGGGCTATTTTGCTACCGGCATGGTTTATGCCCGAAATCCTGAGGAAACGGCAAGCTATCGCTATGTCTTTGACACAAACGGCGTGTTCCGGAAGGATGTCAACGGTCTTTATGATTACAGCGGTCAGACCTACTATGTAGAGGACGGCCGTGTGATCGATGAGCCGGGTCTGGTCTATTTCGAGGGCAACTATTACTACTTCTGCTCCACAGGTGCAGCGGTTAAGGGCCGTACCTATTGGATCTCCAAGACCAACGGCTTGCTGCCTGCAGGCCCGTATTACTTCGATGCAGAGGGCAAGATGACCAATCCGCCGGTCGTAGAGCCGGAAGATCCCGAAAAACCCGATGACGGTGAGGAAGAACCGATCAAGGACGGCATCGTTGAGGTCAACGGCGTTCTGTATTATTACAAGGACGGTGTTTTGAAGTTCGGTGCAGGCTTGATCCTGCTCGACGGCGATTATTACTATGTCCGCTCGAACGGTGCGCTTGCAATCGGCCGCTATTGGGTCACGGTGCATAACGATCTGCTGCCGCAGGGCATGTACACCTTCGGTGCAGACGGTAAGATGATCAATCCTCCCGTAGAGGAAGAACCCACCGAGACTACGCCTCCGAGTGAGACGGAGGAGCCGTCTGAATCGGAAGAACCCTCTGAAGAGCCGCAACCCGTGAAAAACGGCATTTATGAAGAAAACGGCGTATTGTACTATTATGAAAACGGCGTTCGCGCTTACGGCGCAGGCTTGATTAAGCTCGATGGCGATTATTACTATGTCCGCTCGAACGGTGCGCTTGCGATCGGCCGCTATTGGGTCACGGTGCATAACGGTCTGCTGCCGCAGGGTATGTACACCTTTGGCGCAGACGGTAAGATGGTCAATCCTCCCGTAGAGGAAGAGCCGGAAGAACCCACCGAGACCACGCCTCCGAGTGAAACGGAGGAGCCGTCTGAATCGGAAGAACCCTCTGAAGAGCCGGAACCTGTTAAGAACGGCATTTACAGAGAAAATGGTATTCTGTACTATTATGAAAACGGCGTTCGTGCCTACGGCGCAGGCTTGATTCTGCTTGACGGCGATTATTACTATGTTCGCTCGAATGCGCAGCTTGCCATCGGCAAGTATTGGGTCACTGTGAATAACGATCTTTTGCCGCAGGGCATGTATACCTTCGGTGAAGACGGCAAGATGATCCGCTGAATTTCCTTTGGCAATGAGCTTGCTTCAGCCATTGCACTTCCTGCAATGGCTGAAACGAAGCTTTGCTGATACAAAATTAAAAATGAAAGGGAAACGAAAATGAAAGCATTTAAACGAATTGCCGCAATGGCGCTCGTGCTGGCGATGATCCTTTCTCTGCTGCCGATGACGGTCAGTGCGGCCGGAACCCTCACTGCATCGGATACCAACATCGGTTTGAGCTGGACGGACACGTCGAATGGCACTGCAAGCTGGTCCATTGCCTCGGACGACACCATTACCGGCACGGCAACCGGTCGTAAAGGAACATTTTTGTCCTATTCCGCAAAAACAACCTTGACGATCCAAAATAACTATACCGAAGCAAGAACGCTTACATTCAACTATGCTTTCTCGGGCGACGGTTCGATCACTGCCAATGTTGGCACATTGGCTGACGGTCAGTATTCCTATGAGCTTGCTGCAGGCGGCACAGTCGTTTTGACACTGACATCTACAAAGGGTGCATACACATGCTCGGTTTCCATTACAGGTATTCAGTTGGTTGGCTCGGGCGCCGTTACAAGCACCTTTAATCCGGCAGAAAACGGCTCTTACACCGTCAACGGTACCGCCATTACTGAAACAACTCAGTTTGAGCAGGCGGCTAACGTTGCGTATACGCTTGTTGCAACGGCGGACAGCGGCTATGTTTTCTACGGTTGGTACAGCAATACCGACAGCAAGTTTGTTTCCTATGACGCAAATGCGTCCTTGTCTTTCAGCTCGGATCCTTCTTTAGTAGCAAAATTTGTCCCCGCTGCTACTGCGCTGTTTAGAGTCGGCGGTACTGTCTTTGATGATTTGGCAGACGCATGTGCTTATGCACAGTCCGTCACGACGAAGACGATCGTCCTCGTCAATGATGGCGTAATTTCCGGCGACTATACCATTCCTGCCGACGTGACGCTTTTGATCCCCTATGATGCAAACTCTACGCTGATCACCTCTACTCCGGTTTGTGTAGACGTTAAGGGATTTATTACTTACACACAGACACAGTGGGTGCAGCCCTCAGCCTATCGCACACTGACCCTTGCCGAAAACGCTTCCATCACCGTTAACGGTGCGATCAGCGTTGCAGGTCGTCAGACCAGTGGTGCAGGTCATTTGGACTATGTCCAGCCTGCAGGCGGTGTGTACGATAAGTGCGGTTACATCAACTTGGGTGCAGGCTCCAACATCACCCTGAACAGCGGTGCTTCACTTTACGCATGGGGCTATATCGTCGGCAGCGGTGAGGTTATCGCAAAGAGTGGCTCGAAGGTTTATGAAAACTTCCAGTTTATGGGCTTCCGTGGCGGTGACGTTACCTCCCAGATGGCTGAAGAATACCGTGTGTTCCCCATCAGCCAGTACTATGTCCAGAATATCGAATCCAAGATCACTTATGAAGCCGGTGCAGAGGAATATATTGCGGCCTCCATCTTCATGAGCATGATGTCTTATACTGCAACGGTCAAGTTCATCGGTACCGGCGGTATGTTCGTTCCTACGACCGGCACCTTCTCCAAGGAATATGACGGTGCGACGGACCGCTTGATTCTGACGGTTGACGGCGATTTCGCGCTCAACAGCTTGCAGATGAGCATTGCGAACGTTGCAATGGATTCTTCCAAGTTTACGCTCCCCATTACCAACAATATGACGATTGATGTCGTCTCCGGCACCTCCACCATCAACCAGGACATCGAGCTTCTTCCGGGTGTTGAGGTCAAGATCGGCAAGGATGCTACCTTGTGCTTGGCAACTTCCACGGCAACATCCGAGGTCTACAGCGGCAGATATAATGTCATCGCTTATGACTATGATGAGTGGACCTACGGCATCGCATCGGACGGCTCCGTCGTTACGACCAACTATGTCCGCAGCCATAGCGGCGAAAGATTTGCGGTCCTTCCGTTTGCAAACTCCCGTAGCTACACCAGAAGCGCAAGCGATTTGAAGGATGTCACCATCGATATCAACGGTACGATCGTATCTGACGGCTTCCTCTATACGACCGCCGGCGGCGCAAACATCATCAGCTCCGAGGGTACGGGCAAGGTCGTTTTGAACAACGGCGCCGGTAACGACGAGTATGCACAGCAGGCAGTTAACGGCTCTAATGCACCCATTTATTACAGCATCCCGATCTATCCTGCTTGGCTGAAGAATGCTGACGGCTCTTACACCAAGACGATGGATGCAGGTACAATGTCTGTCTACAACTACACCGATGGTGTGTGGACGAAGACCGGCGGTGACTGCAAGCATGCTTATACCGCAGTCGTTACCGCACCGACCTGCACCACCGCAGGCTACACCACCTACACCTGCTCCTATTGCTCGGACACCTATAATGCAGATCCCGTAGAGGGCGGCCACAGCTATTCCTCTACAACTGTGAACCCTTCCTGTGAAGCAGAAGGTTCTACCACCTATACCTGCTCTGTCTGCGGCGATACCTATACCGAAGTCATCGCAGCACTTGGTCATAACTATGAAGCTGCCGTAATTGCTCCGTCTTGTGATACGGCAGGCTATACTATCTACACCTGCGCAAAATGCGGCGACAGCTATAATGACAGCGAGACCGCCGCTCTCGGACACAGCTATGAGACCGTGGTCACCGCACCGACCTGCACCGCAGTCGGTTACACAACTTATACCTGCTCTGTCTGCAACGATTCCTACACCGCAGATGAAACCGCCGCAACAGGCCATACCGAAGTGATTGATGCTGCTGTCGAAGCCACTTGTACCGAAACAGGTTTAACCGAAGGCAAGCATTGCTCCGATTGTAACGAAGTTCTCGTTGCACAGGAAGAAGTTGCAGCTCTCGGCCATGCCTATGAGTCCGTAGTGACCGATGCAACCTGCGAAGCAGGAGGCTATACCACCTACACCTGCTCTGTCTGCTCTGACAGCTATACGGATAATGAAACCGCCGCAACAGGCCATACCGAAGTTGTTGACGAAGCTGTTGAGGCAACTTGTACTGCAAGGGGTTTGACCGAAGGCAAGCATTGCTCCGTTTGTAACGAAGTTCTTGTTGCGCAGGAAGAGATTCCTGCACTCGGCCATACCGAGGTCATCGACGAAGCTGTTGAAGCAACTTGCACCGCAACGGGTCTGACGGAAGGCAAGCATTGCTCCGTATGTGGCGAAATTCTCGTTGCACAAGAAGAAGTTGCAGCTCTCGGCCATGCCTATGAGTCCGTAGTGACCGATGCAACCTGCGAAGCAGGAGGCTATACCACCTACACCTGCTCTGTCTGCTCTGAAAGCTATACGGAAAATGAAACCGCCGCAGCAGGGCACAAGGAAGTTATCGATAAAGCCGTTGCAGCGACTTGTACCGTAACAGGTTTAACCGAAGGCAAGCATTGCTCCGTTTGCAATGAAGTTCTTGTTGCGCAGGAAGAGATTCCTGCACTCGGCCATACCGAGGTCATCGACGAAGCTGTTGAAGCAACTTGCACCGAAACAGGTTTGACAGAAGGTAAGCATTGCTCCG
>CAYVLD010000008.1:0-27797 GCA_964452205.1 uncultured Oscillospiraceae bacterium | reverse complement strand
CATGCCGGTACCTGCTTCAATCGCCTCGTAGCCGGCTCGCTTCAGGTTGATCACAACAAAGCTGCGGATACTGACTTCGTCCTCTAAAATCAATACTTTTTTCATCTATCTTTCCTCCGTAAAGGTTTTCAGGTCTCACCTGTGTTCCAGTCAACGCGGATCAAGTGGAACATTTTTCTCAGCACCGATTCATCCAGATCGTAGCGCGCTGCAGCATCGGAAAGCATACACATATAGGTGATCTCGCCCTTCTGCATAAGCTGCGTCCATTCTCCCGAGCCGCTGCGCGCAGCACCCTCGTTTGATACCGACACGATGCTGAAAATCGTCTCTGCGCTTTCGGTATCTACAAAGTGATAGCCTCTGCTGCTGCCAAAGGCGGTAAAGCTCGAAACAGCGATCCGACCGTTCCACGACTCGGGGATGGTCAGATACCAGCCGTCGGAATAATTGTGATAAGTAAGGCTCTTCAGCTCCTCACCGCCATCGAGCTGAAGATTGTACCAGCGGATCAACGACTGATTCTGCGAGCTCTCATCATCGGGAATCGACTGCATCGGGATCAAGCGCGGAAGCTCGATCAGACCGTCGGAATCGATGTCGCAGCTATAAACGTAGTACTCGCGCACCGTCTTGACGGTTTCATCCGTCAGCGTCAGGTTCGCGAAGGAGCCATCGCGCAGGCCGAAAATATCGGTCACGATCTTCCCCTCACCATATGTTGAGGCGACAAACACCGCAGGCACATTGCGGCACATTCTGCCGGTAATGATGCGCTTGATCGCCGTCACCGGCGCAGAAAGGCTCGCCTCCAGCTCTCGCACCGGCTGACCGTCCGTCCAGTGGTAATACACCGCGATACCGTTGGGCGCATCTCCGTCCTGATTGAGTAAAAGCACATCGTGCAATCCGTCGGCATTCAGATCCGCCGTGATAAACTCATAATACGGCGCGTTGATGAGCTCGATCAGCGTTCCGTCCTGGATCGTCATCACGCTCAAAACCTGCGTCACACTGTCGCTGATCCTGCGGCCGACCACGATCTCATTGCCGGCACGCTCGTCAAACTGCACATACTGCACCTGATCGAAGGCATTGCCCACGCCGTCGATCTTCGCAAGCAGGCTGTAAGAATCCTCCTGCATATCAAACACGCATAGGCGCAGCGGCTTGTCACCCTCGGTCTTGAGGTAGACGATCGCCTCATCATCCTCATCGCCGTCCAAATCCGCCATCTGCACCGCCTGCTGGTTCTCGCCGCTGACGGGCGCGCAGTATGCAGCCGTATCCGCCATGACACTCTCGATCGCACTTTGCAGATTGTAGAAGCTGGCAGATTGCTGCGGCACGGCATAAAGATTCTCCGCCGGATCAAGGAAACAGCCGCACAGAGCGATACATATGGAAAATATAAGCAGAAAAACAATACAACGCTTCATCTGTGCGCCCCCTTTCCAAATATATATTATATCATAGATTGTAACGAAAGTGTAGAGTTTTTGTAATGCTTTCTCAAATTTATTTCAAAACAACTGCAGCTTCTCCGAGAATATGACGCAATTCTTGCATCATATCGTCACGCAGAGAACAATTTACCCCCCGACGAACGCCGGAATCGGCAAAATACAGCACCGCCGCCGTCTCGCCCGGGAACATTTTCAAAATCGCACGCACCTTGCGGTCGGCCGTCGTTCCCTCGCTGTCGATCTTCAGATAGAGCTTTTTCGGCACGGGCTTGGCAACCTCACGGATTGCCTTGATCTCGTTGACGATCATCTGCGGCGCCTTCTCATCGCGCACGGAGAGTCTGCCTTCGACAACGACGGGCGTATTTTCCTTCAAAAGCTCGCCGGCTTTCCGAATCGCATTGGAAAACACCAGCAGCTCCATCGCCGCCGTATCATCCTCCAGCGTCACATACGCCATGACGGAATTATTGCGCGTAGTCTTCATGCGCACCGTCTCAATGATGCCTGCGATGCACGCATTTTGTTCATCCCGATACACACCATCGTCATTTTCAAACGACTGCATGATCCGCAAGATCGGCACGGTTTTGCTGCCTGTGAGCATCTTTCGGTACTCATCCATCGGATGCCCCGAAAGATACAGGCCGATGGTCTCCTTCTCCATCTGCATAAGGTCGTTCTTCGGCAGCTCGGGCAGCTTCGGAATGGGAATGGTGCTCTTGGCCTCCTGCTCGTCGGCAAACATGTCAAAAAGCTGCATCTGTCCTGCAATGTTGCTCTTGTGATTCTTTGCAACGTCGTCCAGAATGATCTCATAGGCATAGAGCATCTGCGCACGGTTCAAGCCCAAGCCGTCCATTGCGCCGCACTTGATCAGATTTTCGACCGCACGCTTGTTGAGGTCGGAATCGAGCATACGCTCGGCAAATTCCTCCAACGTGACAAATTTCCCGTTTTTCTCACGCTCTGCCACCATCTGACGGATCAGGCCGCGTCCGATATTCTTCACCGCACCCAGACCGAAGCGGATGCCGTCATGCTCCACGGTAAAGGTATCCTCCGAGGCGTTGATGTCGGGCAGCAGCAGCTTGATGCCCATCTCCCTGCAGTCGGCAATGTAGCCTGCCGTTTTCGTCGTGTTGTCCAAAACGGAAGTCAACAGCGCCGCCATATATTCCTTCGGATAATGGCACTTCAAATACGCCGTGTCATAAGCGACCTTGGCATAGCAAACGGCATGCGATTTATTAAATGCGTAGTTGGCAAAATCCAGAATTTCCTTATAAATCGCCAGCGCAGCCTCTTCGGGAACGCCGTTGGCAATCGCGCCGGCGATGCCGCGCTCTGCATCGCCGTAGACAAAGGCTTTCTGCTCTGCGACGATGACATGCTCTTTTTTCTTCGAAATTGCACGGCGCATATTATCCGCCTGTCCGAGCGAATAGCCGCCGAGCTTACGGAAAATTTCAATGACCTGCTCCTGATAGACGATGCAGCCGTAGGTAACGGACAAAATCGGTTCAAGCTGCGGACACAGGTAAGTGATCTTTTCCGAATGGTGCTTGTTGTCGATAAAGCGCGGGATCGAAGCCATCGGACCCGGGCGGTACAGCGCAACGATTGCCGTCAGATCCTCGATCGACTGCGGCTTCATATTGACGCAAACGCCCGTGATACCTGCAGATTCAAGCTGGAATACGCCTGCCGTTTTACCCTCGGAGAGCATCTGATAGCTTTCCGGATCATCCGGCGGCACCTTTTGCAGATCAAACGATGGTGTATGCTTGCGGATCTCGCGCAGCGCATCGTCAATGATCGTCAGATTTCGCAGGCCCAAAAAGTCCATTTTCAGAAGACCCAGCTCTTCGATCGTTGTCATGGTGAACTGGGTGACGATCGTCTCATCGTTCCTCGCCAAGGGCACATAGTCGCTGACGGGATTGGACGTAATGACAACACCTGCCGCATGCGTCGAGGTGTTGCGCGGCATACCCTCGATGGCTCTTGCCGTATCCACAAGCTGCTTGACTCGCTCATCGGAGTCATACGCCGCCTTGAGCTGCGGCGAAACGCGCAGCGCCTCGTCCAGCGTCATATGCAGCGTATTCGGAATGAGCTTCGCTACCGCATCGGTCTCGGCGTAGGTAAAGTTCAGCACGCGCCCGACATCGCGGATCGCGCCGCGTGCGGCCATCGTACCGAAGGTAATGATCTGCGCAACGCGATCCTTGCCGTACTTGCGCATGACGTATTCGATGACCTCGCCTCTGCGTGCCTGACAGATGTCCGTATCAATATCGGGCATACTGACACGCTCGGGATTCAAAAAACGTTCGAAATACAGACCGTACTTCATCGGATCGAGGTCGGTGATGCCCAAGCAGTACGACACGATCGCACCGGCTGCCGAGCCGCGCCCGGGTCCGACGGGAATGCCCTGTTTTTTCGCATAATCGATGAAATCCGCAACGATCAAAAAGTAGTCCACATAGCCCATTTTTTTGATCATGGACATCTCGTAATCCAAGCGTTCTCGGTATTCATCTGTCTCGTAACGGCGCGCATAGCCGTCGTTGCAGAGCTTGGCAAACCAGCTCCACGCATCATAGCCGTAGGGGTACGGGAACGCAGGCAGATGATATTGCCCGAACGTGAACTCCACATTGCAGCGATCGGCGATTTTCTGCGTATTCTCCAACGCCTCAGGCAGATTCGGGAAGAGCTTTCGCATCTCCTCTTCCGACTTGATATAAAACTCCTGCGTTTCAAAGCGCATGCGATTGGGGTCATCGATGGTCCTGCCCATCTGCACGCACATCAGCACGTCCTGCGTCACGCTGTCCTCTTTGTTGATATAGTGCGCATCGTTCGTAGCAACGAGCGGCAGACCGGTTTCCTTCGACAGCCGCAGGAGCTCCCGATTGACCTCCACCTGCTCGGGCAGGCTGTGATCCTGCAGCTCCAGATAATAATTCCCCTCGCCGAAGATCTCCGCCATCTGCAGGGCGTGATTTTTCGCACCCTCGTAGTCCTTCATGCGCAATCTGCGCGGAATTTCGCCTGCCAAGCACGCAGACAGGGCAATCAAGCCCTCCGAATGTTCGCGCAGAAGCTCCATATCCACTCTCGGGCGCTTGTAAAAGCCGTCCAAAAAGCCTTTGGAGACCATATAACTCAAATTTTTATAACCAATTTCATTTTCGCACAACAGCACCAAATGGCGCAGCTCATCGTCTTTGCCGTGTTCACGGTCCGTCATGCTTCTCGGCGCAACATAGACCTCACATCCGATGATGGGTTTGATGCCCTGTGCCTTTGCCGCGCGGTAGAAATCGATCACGCCGTACATCACACCGTGATCGGTGATCGCCGCCGCTGTTTGTCCCAGCTCCTTGATGCGCTTGACAAGCTGCCCGATGCGGCACGCGCCGTCAAGCAGGCTGTATTCCGTATGCACATGCAGATGTACAAAAGCCATAATCCTTTCCTCCGTTTATAATTCCGCCGCCATTGCTGCAAGCTTTCTCAGGCGGTGGTTGACCGCCGACTTGCTCACGGGCGGCTCATGCAGCTCGGCAAGCTCGCTGAGCGTTGCCTCCGGATGCTCGCGGCGCAGGAAGACCGTCTGACTCAGCTTCTCGGGCAGCGTATCCAGCACGCCTGCCTGCTCGAGCTTCTGCAGCACCGCAAGCTGCTCACCTGCCGCTGCAACCGCCTTATCAACGTTTGCCGAATCGCAGTTGGTCTTGCGGTTTGCGTCGTTGCGCCAGTCCTTCTCGATCTTTGCCGACATCACCGCCATTGCGCTGACACCTGCCCCGATGAGCGCCAAAAAGTCCTCGATGGACTCACTCTGCTTATAATACAAAATACTGCTGCCCTTGCGCTCGGTCTGCTTCGCCTCCAAGCCAAGCTCCAAAAGAAGCATCTGCGTACCGCCGCTGACCTTCATATGAGTCGTGGAAAGCTCCAGATGATAGCGTTTTTCGGGATCGGTCACGCTGCCGCCTGCCAAAAACGCACCTCGCAGGAAGGCTCTGCGGCAGCACTCCTTCTCCAGCAGGGCAAAATTGACATTCACCGCGACGCTGGTCTCCGCCGAAAAGCCGCACAATTCAAACACCCTGCGAATCTTCTCGCGATCGGTGATTGCAAAGCTCAGCTTGCCGACGGTGTCACGCTCGGGCAGGACATCAAAACGCACGCCCAACGCCTTGTGAAACAGCCGCGGCAAACGCTGCGCAAGCTCGCGGCTCTCCGTCACAATGCGGATCACGTCGCTTGAGAAGGTATTTGCATACAGCAGCACGCCCAGCGTTTCCGCCAGAGCGCAGCAGCCCTTCTCCACCTCCGAGCGGCACAATTCACTTTTTACATTCGCAGAAAACGACATTTTTTGTCATCCTTTCCCGATGTCACGGTGTATCACTTCGATCTCAAAATCGCTCAGCGCCGCCGCCAAAAACTCCGTCACGGCAACCGAACGGTGTCTGCCGCCGGTGCAGCCGACGGCAATATGCAATCGCTCACACCCTCGTCCCTCGGCAAGCGCGGTCTGTGCCTTGAGAAGCTGCGTGAGCTTATTTAAATAATCCATGCTCTGCGGATTGGAGAAAATATACTCTCGCACCGCCGCATCCAGACCGCTCTTATCTTTGAGCGTCGGCACCCAAAACGGGTTTTCCAAACAGCGCACATCCAGCACAATGTCTGCCTGCGGCATGCCGTATTTATTGCCAAAAGAGGTCAAAACGATCTTCATTCGCCCCACAGACGTACCTCCGGCTCCAAGTGAACGCCGCTGTGCGCATAGACACGCTCCTGCACCTGTTTTACAAGCGCTAAAACATCCTGCGCCGTTGCACCGCCGTTATTGACCACGAAGCCTGCATGCTTCTCAGAGACCTGTGCGCCGCCGACAGAAAGCCCCTTTAACCCTGCCTGATCGATCAGCGTGCCTGCAAAATAGCCCTCGGGTCGCTTGAATGTGCTGCCTGCGCTCGGCTTTTCCAAAGGCTGCGAGGCTCTGCGGCGGTCGTTGAGCTCCTTGATCTTGGCGCGGATCTCACCTTCCACGCCTTTTTGAAGGAGGAATTGCGTACGAACGATCACGCCCTGCAAGGCTTGAAATGCGCTCGTGCGGTAGCCAAAGCCCTGTGCAGCACCCTCAAACCATTTCGTTTCGCCGTCAAGGCTCATAAATTCCGTCCTCACGGCAACGTCCTTGATCTCTCCGCCGTAAGCGCCGGCATTCATATATACGCCGCCGCCAACCGTACCGGGGATGCCATGCAGACATTCCATGCCGGAAAGCCCGTTGCGTGCGGCAAACATCGCCGTCTGCGCAAGGCTCATGCCGGCCATCGCCTCAACAGTCGTTTCATCGATCAGCCGCAATCCCATAAACGTTTCGCGCAAGCAGATCACAAGTCCCTTAACCCCCTCGTCGGGAGCCAGAACGTTCGTACCTGCGCCCAAGATTCTCGGCACGATACCGTTTTCCTTCGCCGCCGCCAGAATCGACGCAAGCTCCTGCGCCGAGCGCGGAAACACCATGATCTGCGCAGGTCCGCCGATGCGGAACGACGTATGCTTCGCAAGCGGTTCGTTTTCCCTGCGTGCAAAGGCAGGCAATATCTTCTCCAACTGCGCTTTCAATGTCATCATACCGTCCATACGCTCCTCCGTTTCATCCCATGGGCAGAAAACTCCAATTTATTTAATATAGTATATCACACTACAAAATAATAAGCAAGAAAAAAGCTGACGAAAACGCAGCGAACCACGCAAACAGCGTCCTGTGTTTGCGTGGTTTGCGTTGCTTATTTCATAAGCTGCGCTAAATTGAGCACCGTTTTCCCCTTCTTTTCTGCCAATGTTTTATATCTCGCCGCACCTCCGACATTGCATTTTACATATGCGATCACGTAACCACTCATCTCCACCATCCACTTGTTGCGCCTTGCAATTGCATAACGAATATGAGGATACTTCTTTTTCAGACTTCTGAGTGTCCCCAACGCAATACGGTCAAACTTCCCATGGTTTCCCACATAGAACATAGACACCCCCTCATTTTCAATGAGGTCAATCAGCACCTCTTGCAATATCTCACCGACCTGCTCCGGCGCGTCCCGATGCCCAAAAAAAGTACAAGTTTCCATACAAACCTCCAACAATTGACCGGTATCGCGGACAATATTCTTCTTCAGTATAGCATACAATACATTCAGTTGCAACCAATACTGGTCAATTTGAGAGGTGACTTATGGAACAGAAGATTCGCAGAGATTTGAATATGGGTGACAATCTCAGGCGTTTGAGGGACGCTTCCGGCCTTTCGCAAGAAAAGCTATGCGCTGAACTGCAGCGCCGCGGCTGCGATATTGGCAGAAGCACCTATGCCAAATACGAAGCAGGCGAATTAAATATCAGAGCAAGTGTTCTCGTTACTCTGAAAAAGATATATCATTGTTCGTATGACGATTTCTTTTTCGGCTTGGATGAATGAAAAACCGTGCAGGTGGCACATGCCGTTTCTGCACGGTTTTAATCTGTTTTATGGCTTAATGTGATCAAAAATTCTGGCCGTTATGCTCGTCAAAGTGGCGGTTGATCTGCTCGGTAAATTCCAGCGCCGCGTTATAACCCAGCTTCTTCTGGCGGTTGTTCATGGCTGCGATCTCCAAAATAATCGCCAGATTTCTGCCCGGCTTTACAGGGATCGTGATTGCAGGAATCTTGACGCCCAGCATATCCATATACTGATCCTCCAACCCCAAACGGTCAAAAATCTGCTCATTGCTCCACGGCACGATATTGACCACCAGATTGATCGCCGTCTCCTCCTTGATGGCCGCCATGCCGAAGAGCTTCGCCACGTTGATCACGCCGATGCCGCGAATTTCAATATAGTTGCGGATCAGATCCGGCGACGAGCCGATTAAAGAATTGTCCGCGACCTTCCGAATATCCACCGCATCATCCGCGATCAGACGATGTCCGCGCTTTAAAAGCTCCGCAGCCGCCTCACTCTTGCCAATGCCGCTTTCCCCCATGAGCAGAAGTCCCTCGCCGTAGACCTCAACCAGAACGCCATGACGGGAGATTCTGGGAGCCAAGGCATTTTTCAGGTAGGTAATCAGGCTTGAAACCAGATAGGTCGTCGATTCCACGCACGTTAAGAGCGTAACGTCATGCTTCTTCGCCATGGCAAAACATTCCTCACCCGGCTCAATATTGCGCGCGAAGATCAATGCCGGAATTTTATAGGAAAACAGCTTGTCATACATCTCCAAGCGGCGTTCTCTGGAAAGCGTGTTGATATAATCCGACTCGACATTGCCGATAACCTGCAGGCGCAGCGGCTCAAAATGATCGAAGAACCCCGTCATCGGCAGACCCGGACGGCTGACCTCCTCGACCATGATCTGCACTTTGTCAAAGTTGCTTGCTGCGTAGATCACAGTCAAATTAAACTCCTGCGTGAGCTTGCTGAGCAGTACACTGTAAGAATTCATAGGCAAAATGCTCCCTTCTCTTTCCTTGAATGAGGTTATTATAGTCGATTTAGCGCAATTTCGCAACCATCTTCAAAAAAAATATATTTTTTGCAATTTTTCTCTTGCTTTTTCAGAAAAAGTTTGGTAATATATCTGTCGGTGTGAATAAAACCGTATTTCAAGTGATTTTTCGATGATTGGAGGTGCAGCAATTGGCAAAGTGCGATATTTGCGGCAAGGGTGTGACGTTTGGCATTAAGGTTTCCCATTCCCACAGACGTTCCAACCGTGCATGGAAGCCCAACGTCAAGCGCGTGAAGGCAATCGTTGACGGTTCTCCCCGCCATGTCTACGTCTGTACAAGATGCCTCCGTTCCAATAAGGTTGAACGTGCTGTTTAATTGGATATGGTAAGAAAAAGACAAGCTGTTGAGCTTGTCTTTTTTTGTTTCCCTTAAAATCTTGCTGAGAAAATCAGTGGGATTTTTTCTTTTTAATAAAACTGAAACATTTCTCAAAAATTTGAAAAACATTAGAATTATATCATTAAATCAAACGAGGCTGCCTCGAAAACGAATTATGAAAGGATAAGGTATAAAACAATGGCAAATTTTTTGAAGAAAGCATTTCAGGACATGGCAGAAAGCGCAAAGGCGCAGCACGAGGTTGATAAGGCCAACTTAGAGGCTGTGAAAGCTGAGAGCAAAGCCAACTTCGAGGAAAACAGAGGTCATAACACCTTCGCGAAGGCAAAGGCCGCTGCGAAAAAGAGTTGGGACGATGCTCATATGACGCCCTCTGAGACAGCCGCAAAGCTGCAGGCGGAGCGCGACGAGCAGATTGCCGCAGCAAAAGAGAGAGCTGCAGCCGCCAACGAGCGTTACGAGGCAGCGAAGAAAAAGTAAGCTGCAGCATGTAAGCGAGGCGGTCTTATGCCGTGTCGCTTACAGCTATGATTCGGCGGAAGCGATCGTCGATGAAAACGCAAAATATATCAGCTCTGTGGGCTTAACCGTTCGGGGCTGCGGAACTTTTCGGGGGCAGCCTGCCTTCTTACAGAGATCGGTTTTTCTGTCATTTCCGGCAGAGCTTTGAATCGGATCAAGCCGCAGCTTGACATCGAATGTAAAGATGATCGCAAGAAAAGAAAAAGGAGACGCAAAATGAACGCTATTGAAATCAGAAATCTATCGAAAAGCTTTCGTGGAATGTATGCGGTGGATCATCTGAATATGACCGTTCCCGTCGGCGCCATCTACGGCTTCATCGGTGAAAACGGTTCAGGTAAATCCACCACCGAAAAACTCATCTGCGGCCACCTTGTACCGGACAGCGGAAAAATCAAACTGTTTGGCAGAAGCTACAAGGATGCCGGAGTCAGAGTCAGAGTCGGAGCACTTATTGAAAATGCAGGATGCTTCCCGGGTTCCAGTATATATCAGAATTTGATGATGCAAGCGATCAATCTGCACCTTGACAACCGTGACAGCGAGATCAGGAGAGTTCTTAAAATTGTCCGAATGGAGGACTCTGCCAACATCAAATTCAAGAGCTGCTCTCTGGGCATGAAGCAGCGTATCGGCATTGCGATGGCTTTGTTGGGCGATCCCGCTTTGCTTATCTTGGACGAGCCGATCAACGGTCTGGATACCGATGGTATGAGAATTATGCGGGAAATTCTTGTAGATATAACAAAGAATTACGGCTGTACCGTTCTGATCTCCTCTCACATTCTCGGTGAGCTTGAAAAAATCGCCACCCATTACGGCATTATCCGTCAGGGCAAGATGATTGTGGAGATTTCTGCCGAGGAAATGGATGGCAGAGCACAGGCGTTTGTATCTCTCAAGGCAAAGGACATGCAGGGCGCTATTGAAGTTCTTCGGTCAAAATTTGCCGATGTGCGATACGAGGACGGAAGGATCCGTGTATATGATGTACACGATACAGCTTTGATCATTGATACCTTAATGAAAAACGAGCATGCCGTGAGCGAAATCAAGAAAAACAAGATCGGTCTTGAAGAATACTACATCGAACTCATGTCAAAGAAGGAGGTAAAGTAAGATGGCAAGCACGCGTGAGCTTAAATTTGAACGGCCGAGCTTTTATAAACGCTTAAAGGGCATGCTTGGCGTTGATTTTTACCGTTTGTTCCATACGCCCATGTACTATATTTTCCTCACCATTGCCGCGATTATTCCTGCGATGGTGTCGGCTATGACAATGATGCCCGACCAAAACGGAAACACGGTGGAGCCCTTGTACTCCAATGTATGGCAGATCATTGCCGCCTTTGAGCCGCTTTATGTGATTCAAAGCATTTCCGATTATGCCAATATGAACATGGTATTCATTTTCGGCGGTATTATGGTTTCCGTTTTTATCGTGCACGACTACAAAAGCGGATATGTCAAGCAGCTCTTTACCACCCACGCAAAGAAGCAGGACTATATGATGTCCAAGACCATCGTTTGTGCCTTCGCCATGGCTTGTATGTGCCTGACCTACCTCATCGGCGGAACGCTCGGAGGAATCCTCGCAGGATATTCTCTTGAGGTGAATGTCGGTTCTCTTCTTGCGATCCTCGGAAAAATGATTATGAGCCTCGGCTGGGCAAGCCTTTATACCTTTCTCAATATCATTTTCAGAAGATATTTCGGTATTTCTATTGCCTCCTCTTTTTTCTTCGGCACGGGGATCCTTATCATCGGTATGGCTGCCGTTGTTGAGAGTCTGTCGCTCCCGACGGCTTTCCTTAACCTCTTCCTGTACGGCTCGTCGGTCAATGCCTGTCTTATCAGCAATATCGGAACGCTGCTGATCTGTATTGCAGTTTCCGCGGCTTGGACGATTATTTACAACCTGCTCGGCTCGCTGATTCTTTCGAAGAGCGATGTATATTAAGGAGGCGGCTTTGATGAATGCAGTTGAAATAAAAAATTTGTCTAAAAACTTCGGATCAAAACAGGCTGTTTGCGGACTCAATATGACCGTACCTATGGGGGCAATCTATGGCTTTATCGGTGAAAACGGCTCAGGCAAATCTACCACCGAAAAAATGATATGCGGACTCATTCCGAAAAGCGGCGGCTCGATTCGGCTTTTCGGAAAGGATCATACCAATGCGGCGGTGAGAGCAAATGTCGGCGTGCTGATCGAAGCCCCCGGTTGCTTCCCCGGGCTTTCCGTTTGGGACAACATGATGCTTCAGGCAGAGAATCTGAAGATACCGAATGCCCGAAAAGAGGTCGTAAGGATTCTGAAAACAGTCAGAATGGAAGGCGCCGCAGGCAACAAATATAAGAACTGCTCCCTCGGTATGAAGCAGCGGCTCGGTATCGCAATGGCACTTCTCGGCAATCCGGCGCTGCTCGTTTTAGACGAGCCTCTCAACGGCTTGGATGCAGACGGCATGCGAATAATGCGTGAAGTTTTCTGCGACATCATAAAAGACGGAAAACGCAGCATCATAGTTTCCTCCCATCTTTTGGGCGAGCTGCAGAAGGTGGCTACGCATTACGGCATCATCCGTCACGGCAAAATGATTTGCGAAATGACCGCCGCAGAGCTTGATGCAAGCTGCCGCACTTATATTGCGCTTCAAAGCGGAGAGATGAATAAAACAAGAACCCTGCTCAGGCGCAAATATTCCCGTGCAGAAGAAGATGAGGCAGGATATATCCGCGTCTACGATATGACCACGCCCGAGGAAATCGTAACCTATCTCTTTCAAAACGGTATCTGCGTCACCGAGATCAAAACCAATCAGATCAGTCTGGAAGAATACTATATTGATCTTATGAAAGGAGGCAAGTAATCGTGGAAAATGCAGTCAAATTCAAACCCGTCGGTTTTTCTTCGCAGATGAAGAGCATGCTGAAGGTCGATTGCAGAAGAATGCTCAAATCCAAGCGCTTTTATAGTTTGCTTCTCTGCGCTCTTCTGATCCCGATCCTTATAACGGTTATGATGACGATGATGGACGGTTCTGTCTCGGTCGATCCGCAAAGCGGCGCCGAAACCGTCTTGCACGGTCCTGAAAGCGCGTGGCAAGCCATCGGAGCGCTGCCCACCGATGAAGGAAGTACTATGGGCGGAATGGATGTTATGGCCATGTGCAACATCAATATGATGTTTATGCTTGTTGCGGTCTTTATCTGCCTGTTTATCTCCGATGATTTCAGAAGCGGATATTCCAAAAACCTATTCACCGTTCGCGCGAAGAAAGGCAATTATGTCGCTTCAAAAACGATCGTGGGCTTCATCTGCGGTGCGCTTATGCTTTTGCTTTATTTGGTCGGCGCTATGCTCGGCGGTGCCGTTTCGGGGTTGTCCTTCGATCTCGGCACACTGACCGCAGTAAATATCGTAATGTGTATGCTTGCCAAGATCCTTCTGATGCTTGTATTTGTTCCCATCTTTGTTCTTGTAAGTGTTGCGGCAAAGCATAAGGCTTGGTCGGCACTTTGCGGCAGCTTAGGTGCCGGTATGCTGCTGTTTATGATGGTTTCAATGATTACTCCGCTCAGCTCTACAATCATGAATGTTGCTCTGTGCCTCGCCGGTGGTGCGATGTTTGCCTTCGGACTCGGCGCTTGCAGCAATATCGTACTAAAGAAAACAAGTTTGGTATAAATGCTGAAACGGGCTGTAACAAAACTTTAACATTCGGATGTTATACTGTATAATGAAACATACCAAACAACGGAGGTAGCACGATGTTTAAGATCTTAGTCGTTGAAGATGATAAAGAACTGAACAAGACCGTATGCGCTTTTCTTAACCAAAGCGGATATGAGGCTTCCGGCTGTCTGAATGCAAACGAAGCATACAATGCTCTTTATGAAAATATGTTTGATCTTATCGTTTCGGACATTATGATGCCCGGTATTGACGGCTTCGAATTTGCAAGGACTGTACGCGAAGTGAACGACGATATTCCCATCTTATTTATGACCGCTCGCGACGATATTGCTTCCAAGCAGAGGGGCTTCCGCATCGGTGTGGATGATTATATGGTCAAGCCCATTGATCTTGATGAATTATTCTTACGGATCGGCGCGCTTCTCCGCCGTGCGAAGATCGCCTCCTCCCGTAAGCTTGAAGTCGGCAGCTTTGTAATGGATGCCGACGAACATACCGCATACTTGGGTGACGAGGAAATTGCGCTCACTAACCGTGAGTTCAGTATCCTTTACAAGTTGCTTTCTTACCCCAAAAAGACATTCACAAGAACGCAGCTTATGGACGAATTTTGGGATGCGGATACCGAAACCGCACCGAGAGCTGTGGATGTGTATATGACAAAGCTCCGCGCGAAGCTTGCCGAATGTGATGATTTTGAAATTAAGACAGTTCACGGACTCGGCTATAAGGCGGTGATAAAATGAAGGAGGGCAGTCGAATCAAAGGCATTCTCAAGTGGATCAATCACTATTTTGTGTTCTTTTTGCTGGTTGCCTTTGTGATTACCTGCTGCACAATGCTTTTTGTGTCTATTTTGACAGACACCTTGGCAATTACGCTGACCCGCGAAAATATCAGCGCCGCCGCCAAGCTCACATTTTGGAATGTTGCGCTTCTAAGTCTGATATTTACGAGCATTGATACCATAAGAAGAAAGGCCACCGTCGAACGTCCCGTAAAACAGATCGTCGACGCGGCCGAAAAGATCGTACAAGGAGACTTTTCCGTTCGAATAAAGCCGCAAAGCAAATTCAGCACGGACGAAACCTTCAATCAGGTTATTGAATGTTTTAATAAAATGGCAGAGGAGCTTTCGAGCGTAGAAACTCTGCGCACCGATTTTATCGCAAATGTATCCCACGAAATGAAAACGCCGCTCACCGTCATGCAGAACTACGGAACGCTTTTACAAGCTGCCGATCTATCGAATGAAAAACGGATCGAATATGCAAAAGGTGTGGCTGACGGAGCTCGCCGCATGGCAGAAATGATGACGAACATCTTGAAGCTGAACCGCCTTGAAAATCAGCAGATATACCCTAAGACTACCGAATTTGATCTGGGCGAACAGCTCTGCGAATGTCTTTTGCAATTTGAGAAGGTGTGGGAGACGGCGGAAATTGAAATCGACACTGATATTGCGGAAGATGTAAAAGTAAAAGCCGATGCGGAGCTTTTGAGCCTTGTCTGGAACAACCTGTTTTCCAACGCCTTTAAGTTTACCGAAGCCGGAGGAACGGTAAGTGTCAGCCTTACCGCAACGGAGCATCACGCCATCGTAAAGGTAAAGGATACCGGCTGCGGCATGAGCGCCCAAGTCGGTGCGCACATGTTTGAAAAATTTTATCAGGGCGATACGTCACATTCGGCACAGGGCAACGGACTTGGCCTTGCGCTTGTAAAAAGAGTGGTTGACATTACGCATGGCGAAATCAGTGTGGAAAGCACCGTCGGTGTCGGTTCGATCTTTACCGTAAAAATGCGGAGGGCTTAAAATGGATTGTAAAGAAACATTTAATTATACTTATTCTGCCAAGGAGCAGGAAGAGATCAAGGCAATCAGAAAAAAATACGTTCCCCCTGCAGCGCAGGAGGATAAGATGTTACAGCTCCGCCGTTTAGACGCCGGTGTTACGCAAAAAGCAACTGCGGTATCCCTTGCGTTTGGTATGATCGGCGCATTGGTTTTAGGCTTCGGTATGAGCCTGATGATGACAGAATTGGGGGAGCTCTTTGGTGCACGCAGAGAAATGTCTCTGCTGCTCGGAATTGCGATCGGCATTGTCGGCATTGTTCTCGCGGGTCTTGCTTATCCTCTTTATAACCGTATTATAAAGAAAGAACGCGAAAAGATTGCACCGGAAATCATCCGTCTTACAGACGAACTGATGAAGTGAGGAAGGCAACACAAGCACTCCCGACAATAGGCGATATTGAGATATGATGCAAGCCATCGGCGCGGTGCTGTTTTTCTTGCTTCAAGATAAAGAACCGCGCGAAATTCTCCTTGCCGATATAGGTAATGCACGAAACCGACGAACAGCGAAAATCCATATCAAAAAAGGGGCTGCAAAAAAACTCCGATTGATGTCATCCTGAGCGAATACCCGCAATGACACAGGAAAGAGTTTTTTTACAGTCCCTTTCTTTCAGGAAACCGTTCCTTGCTTTTTGGCAAGCTCGTTGGTGTCGATGCTCTTGCGGAAGACCACAAAGCGCTGATACGGAAATTCCAGCACCAGATTCAGCACCATATTGATCAAGGTGACCAGATACGCATTCCAGCCGTGCGTTCCGGCAAGGAAATTTTCCAGCCATGTCGAAGCCGGCGTAAAGACCACATAGAACAGCGCCACAAGCAGCATCGCAACGGGCACATTGTTAGCTGACTGAAAAGTATAACGACGGTTAAAGGTAAAATTCCACAGAACCGAAAGGCACAGCGCAATCAGATAGCTGATCCATTCCTTTAAGCCTGCAACTTCAAACAGCAGCGTAAACGATACGATCTGCACCAAGCCCGCCGAAACGGAAAACAGCAAAAATTTCAGACTGCGCAGCAATTCTTTGTTCTTCATCTTGCCCATTCCGCTCCTTCCACTTCGCAAATATTCTGGCGCATCATCAGATAATTGAGCGCCTCGACCGGATCTCTGCCGCAGTAGAGAACCTCGTAGGCCGCCTGCGTGATCGGCATTTCGACACCGTTCTTCTGCGCAAGCTCCCATGCGGATTTTGCCGCATAGTAGCCCTCGACGACTGCGCCGACCTCCTTCATCGCCTCATCAACACTCTTACCCTGACCGATCAGGATGCCGGCACGACGATTTCTTGAATGCATGGAGGTGCAGGTAACGATCAGATCGCCCACGCCCGCAAGCCCTGCAAACGTCTCACGCTTTGCGCCCAACGCCATACCGAGCCGAGCGACCTCAGCCAAGCCTCTGGTGATTAAGAGCGCCTTGGTATTATCACCGTAGCCCATGCCGTCACAGACACCTGCACACAGGGCAATGACATTTTTATGCGCTGCGCCCAGCTCCACGCCGACCGCATCCGGACAGGTGTAAACACGCAAACGCTCACAGACGAACGTGCTTTGCACCTTCTCCGCCAGCGCCTTGTCCGCGCAAGCGACAACAACGCCCGTCGGAATCTGACGGCTGACCTCTTCGGCATGGCTCGGCCCGGAAAGCACGACCACGGTTTTGCCCGTCTCCTGCTCGATGAGCTCGCTCATGCGGCAGCCGCTGCCGTTTTCAATGCCCTTGGTCACGGAAACAAGAATCACATCGCGATTCAAATGGGGCGCAAAATCACGCGCCGTTTTACGCACCGCAAACGACGGTGTCGCAAAAACGACCATGTCCGCCTGCGAAGCAGCGGCGCAATCTGCGGTAAAATACATCGCCTCAGGGAGCTGCACGCCCGGCAAAAACGGGTTTTGCTTGCTTGATGCAAGCTGCTCACTCTCCTCGCGGCAGTACGACCAAAGCGTTACCTCATTACCGTTTCTCAGCAGCAATATCGCCAGAGCCGTACCCCAGCCGCCGCTGCCGGCCACAAGTATTTTCATAGACGTTTACTCCTCGTTCTTGGATTTATGTAGGTGTGTTTTGCGTTCCTCGCCGCGGATCAGGCGTATAATATTGCTGCGGTGCATAAAGATCGCCAGCGCAGCCATAAACAAACCCATGCCCCATACCCACGGCTTTTCGGAGAAAAATACGACAAACAACACACCGTATGCCGCTGCGGCAACGATCGAGCCGAGCGAGACATACTTGGTCAGCAGGAAGACCACCACAAACAGCGAAAATGCAATGGCAAAAATGCGCCAGTCCATCATGAACGCCAGCGCCGCGCTGCACAAGATGCCCTTGCCGCCGTGCAAGCCGAAGAAAATCGGGAAAATGTGACCGATCTGGACAGCAACACCTGCCGTCATTTTGGCAATCTCGGTGTCCTCGGAATAGATGAGCGTTGCAAGCAGGCAGGCTGCGACCATTTTGCCCAAATCGATCAAGACGACCAACAGCGTGCTCCAGCCGCCGTAGCTGCGCAGGAAATTCGTCAAGCCTGCATTGCCGCTGCCCTTTTCGCGCACGTCCTCATGCTTGGTCAGCTTGGAGATCACGATGGCACCGTTGAGCGTGCCGAACAGATAGCCCATGAGCGCACAGGCAATGATTCGCCAGATCATATTCAGTCCTCCTTATCTCCCTTTTGACGGATGGTAATACGGATCGGCGTTCCTTCCAAGCCGAAGACCGCGCGAATCTGGTTCTCCAAATATCTCTGGTAGGAGAAGTGGAACAATCTCGCATCGTTGCAGAAAATGACGAAATGCGGCGGCTTGACACCGACCTGCGTCATATAATAAATCTTCAAACGGCGACCCTTGTCGGTCGGCGGCTGCACACGAGCCGTCGCGTCCTCAAGGATATTATTGAGCATGCCCGTAGTAATGCGCATCGCCGCCTGATTTGCCACATAATTGATCAGCTCATAGAGCTTTCCGACACGCTGACCGGTCAAGGCGGAAATGAACAGCACCGGCGCATAGGGCATATAGCCTAAATCCTGACGGATCTTCGCCGTCATCTCGTTCATCGTGTTCGTCTCTTTTTCAACGGTGTCCCACTTGTTGACAACGATGATGCTCGCCTTGCCTGCCTCGTGGGCAAGGCCTGCGATCTTGGTATCCTGCTCGGTCACGCCCTCGTTGGCATCGATCAGGATCAGGCACACGTCCGCTCTGTCAATGGCCGCGATCGAGCGCATGTTGGAATATTTTTCGATCGCATCATCGACCTTGGATTTTCTGCGCATGCCGGCGGTATCGATGAAACGGTATTTGCCGAATTCATTTTCAAAATAGCTGTCAATGGCATCACGGGTCGTGCCGGCAACATTCGACACGATCACTCGTTCCTCGCCCAAAATCTTATTGAGCAGGCTGGATTTACCGACATTGGGCTTACCGACGATGGCAACATTGATAATTTCGCCCTCGTCTTCTTCCTCGATTTCCTCGGGGAAGTGCTCTACGCACCAGTCCAGCAGGTCGCCTGTGCCGTGGCCGTGGATCGCGGACACCTCCACAGGATCGCCCAAGCCGAGCATATAAAATTCATACACATCGGGATTGATCTGACCGACGCTGTCGCACTTGTTGACCGCCAGACAAACCGGCTTCTTGCTGCGCTGCAGCATCGTCGCAACGTCCATATCCGCTGCCGTTACGCCGGTCTTCACATCCGTGACCATCACGATCACGTCCGCCGTTTCGATGGCAATTTCCGCCTGACGGCGCATGAATTTCAGCATTTCGCTATCGGTGTTCGGCTCGATGCCGCCCGTATCCACAATCTCAAACTCCCGACCGTTCCAATCGCATTTGCCGTAAATACGGTCACGGGTTACGCCCGGAGTATCCTCTACGATGGCAGTTCTCTGCCCCGTGAGCTTGTTAAAAAGCATTGATTTGCCGACATTCGGCCTGCCGACAATCGCTACCAAAGGTTTTGCCATAACGCATCGCCTCCTTAGAGTCTATTATTACTATTATTGCACAATTTTCGGAATACTGCAACGCTTTTCTTTTCAAAGGATGGTTTCCATGCCGATTTTTTGCGGCAGCATTCCGCATCTTTCGTAAAAACGCATAGCGCTGTCGTTCAGAGCCCAGACGTTGAGCGTCAGATTATAGCAGCCCAAGTCCTTGGCATACTGCCTCACAAACTCGTAAAGCGCCGTTCCGACACCCTTGCCCCGCATGGTTTCATCCACGCAAAGGTCATCAATATACAGCGTCAAGATGTCCGTCATAATGCTGTTGTTCTCCAAGCGGTTGAGCACGCAGAAAACATATCCGACTACTTTTTTCTCCAAAACGGCTACGAAAATCGGCTTAGAGGCATCTTTGAGCAGGATTTTCAAATCATTTTCGGAATATTTTTCGCTTTGCGCTTTGAAAAGGTCGGGTCTTCCGTTGTGGTGCACCGTCAAAACCTGCCGCAGCAGACACAGCAGATCGGGAATATCTGATTTTTTCGCTTTTCGAATCTTCATAAAAACACCTCATATAAAGAAAAGAGGAAGGTGCTTGCCCCTCCCTCGTCTCTTATTCATTCACTGAATTTTAGTTTTCCTCAGCAGGAAGAACCTCGCGGCCATTGTAGGTACCGCACTTCTTGCAAGCTCTATGCGGCAGGCGAGCTTCGCCACACTTCGGGCAAGCCACGATGCCGGGTACGGAGAGCTTCCAATGAGAGCTGCGTCTCTTATCCCGTCTTGCCTTGGAAACTTTACACTTAGGGACAGCCATGAATGACACCTCCAAAAAATATTTCTTACTTATCCTTCAACAGCTGCCCAAGGACAGCCAAACGGGGATCAGTTTCAGGACGGCAATCGCAATCGCCGTCGTTTAAATTCTTACCGCAGCGGAAGCACAGACCCTTGCAGTCGGGCTTGCACAGCAGCTTTGAATCCATATTCAGCACAAATGCGGTCGTAAGGATCTCATCTAAATCAGCGCAGTCATTTTCAAGCAAGAACGTCCACTCGTCCGCTTCATCCTCATTGGCCAGCTCACGCACCAAGACTGCGTTGACCTTGTAAGAGAGCTTCTGCTCAAAGTCAGAAGCGCAGCGGTCGCAGACTCCATGCAGATTCGTTGTGAGCGCAGCTTCCAACACCAGAACGCCGGCCGTATTTCGCACCGTGCCAACCGCCGTCACCGGCTCCTGCACAGGGCAAATATCACCAAAGCGCAGATCCTGCAGCGCAAGGGTGGTTTCAAACGGAAGGACGCTATCGGGCGTCTGAATGATTTTCGACAGGCTTAACAGCATAGTTATCCCCTATTCCGTAGTCATGCACGAGATATTATAACGGCTTTTCCCGCTTTTGTCAAATGCTTTTTTACATTTTTTTCAGGAAAAATGCTTGACTTTCGGAATTTTCTGCCGCATAGTATGTGTAGATGGGAGTTGATTAGTTGAAAGAGCTCAAAATCGGGCGCAACGATGCCGGTCAGCGCGTAGATCGCTACCTTGCCAAGGCGGTGCCGCTGCTGCCTGCCTCACTTGCGCAGAAGTATCTACGCATCAAGCGCATCAAGCGCAACAACCGGCGAGTCAATCGGGACGACCGCCTTGTTGAGGGCGATGTCCTGCAGCTATATATCAATGATGAATTTTTTGACGAGCCGAGAGAGGACAACGCTTATCTGACCGTTTCCGCGCCGAAGCTCAACGTTGTCTACGAAGACGAGCATATTCTATTGGTCGACAAACGCCCCGGACTTGCGGTGCATCCGCACGACGGCGCAGAGTACGGCAAAACGCTCATCGACCATATTCAGGCATACCTGTATGCCAAGCGAGAATGGCGTCCGAGGGAGGAAAAATCCTTCACCCCCGCCCTGTGCAACCGCATCGACCGCAACACCGGCGGCATTGTCATCGCAGCAAAAACCGCCGAGGCGCTGCGCGTGATGAATCAGAAGATCAAGGATCGCGAGCTGGACAAGCGGTATCTGGCGATCGTTGAGGGCACCCCACGGCAAAAAAGCGGTGTTTTGAAGGGATTTTTGTTCAAGGATGCCGCCAAAAATCGCGTTTACGTCTACGACACACCGCAAAAGGGTGCCAAAAGCTGCGAAACGCATTACGAGGTTCTGCAAAGCCGAAGCGGTCTGTCCTTGGTCGAGTGCGAGCTGATCACAGGCAGAACGCACCAGATCCGTGCACAGTTTGCGCACGCAGGCCATCCCCTGCTCGGTGACGGCAAATACGGCAAGCAGGACAAGCGCTTTGACCGAAAATATCAAGCGTTGTATTCCTACAAGCTGACCTTCCGCTTCACGACCGACGCAGGCGCGTTGGAGTATTTAAACGGCAAGACCTTTCAGGTCGAAAAGGTCGATTTTGCAGAGGAATATTTTCCATAACAAAAGCTGCTCACCAAAACGGTGAGCAGCTTCTGCTTACGCAAGGCTTTCCAGCCAAGCCTTCATCGCTTTTCTGCCTTCCTCGCTCATGGGGAAGGTTTTTTCCTGCTCAATGTCGCTGAGCTCATAGCACTTTTCGCCGTACCAGATCTCACAGCGCATCGAGCTTTTTTCGCAGTCGACCTCCTTCGGCGTTGCCTTGACAATCGTCGGCGTGATCTTGAAGCGCAGCTTGCCGCAGCTTCCGGTAAAAATATTGTCGTTTGCGAAGGTCAAAAGCGTCGGCAGAAAGATGTCGATCATTCCTTCATCAGCTCGTCCATCTCGTCAATCAGCTCGCCGAAGAGCTTCAATGCCTCTTCGACCGGTGCGGTGGTGGACATGTCCACGCCTGCGCCCTTGAGCAGGTCGATCGGACTCTTCGAGCAGCCGCCGGAGAGGAAGCCGATATAATCCTTGACCGCTGTTTCACCTTCCTTCAAAATACGGCGAGAGAGCGCAATGGCAGCCGAGAAGCCCGTTGCATACTGGAAGACATAATAATTGTAGTAGAAATGCGGAATACGCATCCATTCCATGTCAATTTCATCATCCAGAACGATGTTCTCACCGAAATACAGACGGTTCAGGCGGCGATATTCTGCATTCAGAACGTCAGGTGTCAGGCCGGTGCCCTCCTGCGCCATCTTACCGATGTTCATCTCGAACTCGGCAAACATCGTCTGACGGTACAAGGTCGTGCGGAACTGCTCGAGGAAGTGGTTGATCAGATAAGCGCGTTCCTTCTTATCGGTGGTCTTGCCGAGCAGATATTCCATAAGCAGCGCTTCATTGCAGGTCGAAGCGACCTCCGCAACGAAGATCACATAGTTCGAATCCAACGGATTTTGCGTATGGTTGGAAAGATAGGAGTGAAGTGCATGACCCATCTCGTGTGCCAGCGTAAACTGGCTGTCGAGCGTGCCGGTGTAGTTCATCAGAACAAACGGATGAACTCTCGCGCCTGCGGAATAGGCACCCGAACGCTTGCCGGCATTTTCATAAACGTCGATCCAACGGTTGTCGAAGCCTTCCTTCAAAATCTTGCGATAATCCTCTCCTAAGGGAGCCATTGCGTCATAAATGACCGCCTTCGCCTCATCGATCGTGGCCTTCTTGTCAACGCCGCCGATCAGCGGGCAGTACAGATCATACATATGAAGCTCATCAACGCCCAGCAGCTTCTTGCGCAGGTCAACGTAACGGTGCATCTTGTCCAGATTCTTATGAACAGCCTCGATCAGGTTGGTATAAACCTCAACGGGAACGTTGGTGCGGCTCAGGGAAGCCTCCAGAGAGGAATTGTACTTTCTCGCCTTGGCAAAAAATTCAAGCTGCTTGACCTGTGCGGCAAGAATCGAGGAAATGGTGTTCTTGAAGCTGCCGTAGGTGTGATACAAGCCCTCAAAGGCATTTTTACGCAAGGTGCGGTCTTCGCTCTCCATATGGGCGATATAGGTGCCCTGCGAAAGCGGATGCTTGTTGCCTTGGCTGTCCTCCACATCGGGGAATACGATGTCTGCATCGTTGAACATGCCATAGATGGTATCGGGCGCATTCGCCATCTCGCCTGCCGCTGCCAGCAGCTTCTCCTCTGCAGGAGACAGAACGTGCTCGCGCAGACGGCGGATATTGGTCAGATAGCGGCGATAACGCTCGAGCTTAGGACACTCGGCATAGAAACGCTCCATCGTCTCATCGGAAATTGCCATGATTTCGGGCGTTGCGAAGCTGCCTGCGGCGCTGAGCTCAACATAGGTGCTCATGAGTCTGCCGACCATCGCCTGATACTTGGAAACACGGGCATCCTCGTCGCTGCGGCGCATGGCGTAATTTCCCAATGCGTCTGCCAGCACTTCGGTATTCTCCTCAAGCTCGCAGTAAGCGAGCAAAGAATCTGCTGACCGGCCGAGCTTGCCTGCAAAGGTCGCATAGGTCGGGATCAGCTCCTTGGCCTTGGCAAGGTCTGCCTCCCACAGCTCATCGGTTGCATAAATATCGCCGATCGCCCACTTGTCCTGCTCCGCAATTTCGGAACGTTCGGGAATTTTCTTGGTTTCTGCCATGGTTAAAACTACCTCCAAAATAGTATTTTTATTATTCTACCACGCATAAATCCATTTTTCAACTAAAATAAAAAAGGTTTTATTCCGGGTGCTTCCTTTCGCTTACGGCGCAGGATCACAATCGTATTGCCTGCAAGCAGCATGATCGAAATCCACTGGGAGGTGGACAGTCCCCACCAAATTCCCCGATGGGCATCACCGCGGAAAAATTCAATCAGAAAGCGAAATACGGGGTACGCATAGAGATAAATATGAATCAGCCATGAGCGGCACTTCTTCTTTTGGAACAAGACAAGTAATACGATTACCAAGCCCAGATTAAATATCGCCTCAAAAAGCTGCACCGGCAAACGGGGCACGCCATTGACCTCTTCCAAAGCACAATAGCGGTAAACTACGCCAAAGCTGCACTCAATACCATAGCAGCAGCCACTCAAAAAGCAGCCGATCCGTCCAAAGGTGTGGAACATCGGGATCCCTATGCTCGCAAGGTCGGTATAGTCGCTGCTCAGACCTTTTTTGCGGCGGCGGATCCACAGCGCCAGCAGAGCCCCCAAAAGCCCTCCATAAAAAACTGAGCCCTTAAAGGCAAAAAACAGCAGTCGCAAAAATTCTCCAAACGTAGGGATTTTTTCATAATTTTGAAATAGACGAATGATATACTCAATATTCGTCAGAGCGTAAAGCAGACACCCGCCCACGGCAACACCGACAAAAGCAAAAAGCATAATGAACATCATCTCAATGTCATCCAAGCCCTTTCGTTTCGCCATAAAATAGAGTGACAGCAATACAACAATCACACCCAGAAGCACACAGATAAGATACGGTGAGATCGTCTTGTTCATAAATGTAAAATTCGGTATCATAGTTCTCCAAAAAGAAACGGGCATAGCTGAACTATGCCCGTTTGCTTCATTCTGAAATTAATAATAGAAACTGTTGTAGGTATCAACGATTTCGGTAGCAACACAGGCAGCGATTGCGATAACGATGACACAGATCGCAGTGCTGATAATGCCACAAACGAGACCGGCGATTGCCAAACCCTTGCCGGAACCGGTCTTCTTTGCCTTGCTCATACCGACGCCGCCGAAGATGATGCCCAGAATGCTCAGAAGCAAGCCGACACCCACAACAAACCAAATGAAGATCAGGCCAAGAATACCGCAAACCAATGCACAAACAGCCATAACATTGGTCTGCTTCGGGGGCATGGGCTGATAGGGGTTCTGCTGCGGATACGGATTCTGCTGCGGATTGTTGTTGTAATCCATAATATTTCTCCTCTCTTTTTTGTGAAACGAAATATGTAAATACGTTCCACATTTGAAAATATTTTACCATAGCTTTCCCCACAGTGTCAACATATTTCTTGCAAAATACCGATTATTCCCTATAAAGACAAAAATTTATATACTGCGGCTTTGAAAATGAGTTTATTTCCTCACAAACGAGAAATACTATACACGCAACAAAAATACAGGAGGAAGCATATGAAACACTTTTTTGTTTTAGCTTTGAGCGCAGTTTTACTTCTTGGAGCTCTGACCGGCTGTAAAAATAAGGATACTGTCTCTGACGATCCCAACGGCTCTGTCAATGCCTCGCAGTCGAACAATATCGTCGATGACATTACCGACATGGTCGAGCCGAGTACGACCGAACGCAAGACAGAAAGTACGACCGAACACGGGATGGAAAGTACGACCGACAGCACCGATATGCCTGCAGAAAGCACCGAGGAAAACAACGGCCGTGCTCGCAGAAGCATCACCCATCGCTAACGCATAATGAGCCGCCGAATTTCTTCGGCGGCTCGTTTGGTTATAGCGGAATCAGCAGCATCGTGCCGTTGGCAACCGCGCTTTCCTGCAGCTCGTTTGCTTCCATGATCGTGCGCATTGAGGTTCGGTACGCCTTTGCGATCTGCCAAAGCTCCTCATCGCTGTCCGTTCGGCGCAAAATCACCGAGGCTCTGCGCTCGGACGTTTCCTCCAACGGCGAAATTTCTCCGCCGCTGAGTGCATCGATCTGGTGCTCTGCGCTGCTTTCAATGCTCATCGCAAGCGGCATGCGCACTTCCATGCCACCGGCGCCGGCTGTGCAGAACAGCTCACCGCTGTCAACCTGCGTGACGGCGCAGCTTGCCTGCTCGGAGAGCATCATCTGCACACATGCGTTGCTGCGAAGCGTTTTACCCTGCAGGTTTCCGCCGTCGTCATAATACATAACGTTGCAATTCAGCGGCAACTCCAGCTCCATTCCCCCGTCGCTGCGGCGGCGATTCGCCTCATCACAATACACCCACGCATCGACGACGCTCTTTGCCGCCTCATCGCTCGTTGCGGTTGCGGTTTCCCGAAGAAGCTGCCGATCCAATATTCCCGTCAGGCGCGCAGACGTGTATTGCGGTGTCAAAAGCGCATCGGTACAGAAGCCATCATCGATAAACCCGATCTTCCGCTGTCCGAAGGCCGTACACTGCGCCAAAAGATTCACGCTCAACAGCAGCCTGCGGCAATCGCTCTGGCTGTCCGGCTCGACCTCGGCGCCCGTGAGTGCAATATAGGTCTGCAATTGCGCATCGTCCAGCTCCTGCGCAAGCGGCACATACTGCGAAAACGGAACATGCCACTCACAACTGATCGGCTTTGCCTCCCGATCCTCGTAGAGCGCGTGCAGAAGTAAGCTTCCCTTAAAAACCGCCTTATCGCCAACGATCTTCTGCTCGGCAAGCTGGGTGCGATAGACACATTTCAAAAGCCGTTCCACCGCCGGTTTGTCAGACGGCACCTCCAGCTCCTCATGCAGCACAAAGCTCCTGTCCCCCACCGCAAGCGGCATCGTCAGAGGCAGCTCGATCCTCCGAAGCTGCAGATTCGGCGCAGGCTCCGGCAAGTCAAAAAGCGTATGCTCCGCCTGCGTGAAAGCCGTCAGCGTGCAGGCGATGCCGACGCGGATCAGCAATTTGCGCGAATTGACCGCCCTTGCATCCACACTGCGGATGGTGCATCTGCATTGCAGCGTGCAATTTTCCTGCGGCTGAGCAAAATCCCTGCGCACAGAAAACGGGATCTGCGCCGCAAGCGTCTGCAGGCTGCCGTCCTCACCGACAAACAGCGCACCTGCCTGCGCAATACCCTCTGCCGATGCCCCCGTTGCAGCGCAGTCCGCCGAGCGGATCATGGCCGTTGCAAAGGCATCGACCACACGTTCAATATCCGGCAGACTGTCCGGCACGATCAGATCCGCCGTCTGCTCCAAGAGCACCGTTTCATTAAAAATTTGCTTCAGATATTGCACCTGTTTTTCTTGAAAAATTAGCTCCATTGCCCTCACTCCTTCTTCGTTCTATGCAATATATACGCAGCCGCGGACAACTTTATGACAACGTTTATATCATGTCTGCTGAACAAGTCGCTGTTGCGACTTATTCAGTAGACATTATATACAATTCCCCAATAGCCGCGTTTGATAAATTCCGATTTGTCGGTGAGATGGCGAATACGTTTCATTTAGCTTTGGTATTATACATCATTGCCTCCGCGCACAGAACAAGCCGCAGATCAAAAGTCCGATGCCGATAAACGCCATCGCAAATTCCGATGAAAACATCAGCGACAGCAGCAAGCCTGCACCAACTGCCATCAGGCATGAGCCGAACAATTCATTTTTCTTACACATAAAAACCGCCCCCTGCACAAGCCTATGTGCAGGGGGTAGACAAGTATGACAGTTATTTAATGTCTGCTGAATAAGTCGCCCTTGTGACTTATTCGCACAGCTTTGC
>CAYVLD010000007.1:0-28050 GCA_964452205.1 uncultured Oscillospiraceae bacterium | reverse complement strand
AACAGATATGGAAAGAGATCCGAAAGCGCGGTTTCCGTAACGAGATTTTTGCTACAAAAGCAGACTTTTAATCAGCAAGTAGTATAAAACAGAAAATGACACTTTCAGTCATCGAAAGTGTCATAGTGGGTTACTTGCTTTGAAAAGAGTTATAGCTTACCGAAAATAAATTACTGCTTTTTTCGGTGAGTATAAGCGATATTGCAACGTTAGTAATATCGCTCGTGCTTTGCACGAATATAGCCGAGGCACACTTCCTTGCGAAGTGTGCCCCAACAGGGCAGCTTTTCTTTATTCCGGAAGCTCGCGGTACATCGCAGAAGCATCGTCCTTACGAACCGCCTCCGCAACCGCCAGCACCTCAACGGCAAGCGTTCTCGTGCCGAAGGCAATGCGGATCACATCGCCCACCTTGACATCATACGAAGCCTTGGCAGGGCGGTCGTTGACCGTTACGCGAGCGTTGTCGCACGCTTCATTTGCTACGGTGCGCCGCTTGATCAATCTGGAAACCTTGAGATACTTATCCAGTCGCATATGATCTCTCCTTATAATTGACGGGACTGCTTACGCAGTCCCGTTTTGTGTTCAATTACTTTGCAACAGCGTTCTTCAGAGCTGCGCCGGCCTTGAATACAGGAGCCTTGGAAGCAGGGATCTCGATCGCTTCCTTGGTCTTGGGGTTGCGGCCCATGCGAGCCTCGCGTGCCTTGACCTCGAAGGAGCCGAAGCCGACGAGCATGACCTTATCGCCGTTTACCAGAGCTTCGGTGACGGAGTCGATAACAGCGGCCAGAGCCTTCTCTGCATCCTTCTTGGACAGACCGGACTTGCCGGCGATCTGAGCGATCAATTCGGTTTTGTTCATAATAGTACCTCTTTCTCAAATTATCAAATTTTTTCGGGGTCGTGCAACAATTTCGCACTGTATTTTCCCGATAATTTTTGCACCATTAAAATTTACCACATTTTTTGCAAATACGCAACTAAAAAATTGGGTTTTTTTAATGAATTTTCAGAATTTTAGCAATCTTTTCCCCTTTTGGCAGCAACAAGCAGTCTTCATAGGTGATCGCTTTGAGCAAAATGACAAGTAACAAGTAAGTCACAACTGCAATGGCGATGGCACCGAGGCAGCACAGGGCATAGCTGCCCACCACGCCATAGAGCAAACTGTAGGCGCCGAAGGCAACAACGCCCATCACCACGGAGGCCAAACCGCTGCGCCAAAGGGCAGGGATCAGCTTCGGCGGCTCACTCAACACGCGGCGCATACAGAAGACGTTGAGCACCATGATGACGAGGAAGCACACAAACGTGCCGATCGGCGCGCCCAAAATGCCGATGTCCGGGTTGCCGACCAAAATATAGTTGACAATAACCTTCAAAACACCGCCGATAAGGGTGTTAACGACAGGCAGCACCATATGATTGTGCGCCTGCATGATGGCGGTGGTCATGGTTGTGATGCTGTTGACCAAAACGGTCGGGGCAAGAAGCGCCAAAAGCCATGCGGCAATGGTGAGCTTATCGCCCCCGTAGCCGCCCAAAAGTGCCATGATCGGCTCGGCCAGCACCAGAAGACCCACGGCGCACGGCGAAGCGATGAGCGACATGACGCGCAATGACGAATCCTGCACCTGCTTGACACCCTTGTTGTCCTTACGAGTCAGGTTTGCGGTGATGGCAGGGATGATAGCTGCGGTAATACAAGGAATAAACGCCGTCGGGAAATTGAAAATGGTCTGACAGAAGCTGTAAATGCCCTTGCCGATCTCGGCTGCATCCTGCGCCAGAGATTGGTCTGCAGACGGATTGAGTCGTGCAATGTCCATGAGCTGATTCATGATCGCGCCGTCACCCTCCGCGGCCGTGAGCAGTCTGCGCACAACGGTAATGCTGTCAAGCAGATTGATGATCTGAAGACCTGCCGCACCGATGGTGATGGGAACCGCGATGGCAAGGAGCTTCTTCGCAGTTTCGCCATAGGAGCTCGCCGTACCACCCATTGCATCGATTTGTTTGCGGTTGCGGCGATGCTTGATGTAGATATACAGCGCAGAAAGACCTGCACCGATCGAAATGCCTGCAATCGTTGCGCCGGAGGAATATGCCTCATTTCCGGTCCACTGCATGACAAGATAGGCAAACGACAAACCGAGGAAGAGCTTTCCTGCCGCCTCGATGATCTGGCTGATCGCGGTAGGCTTCATGTTGCCCTGTCCTTGGAAATAGCCTCTGCCTGCCGAGGCAAAGCAGATAAACACGACCGCCGGACCGAGCGCAAAGATGGAGTAAGATGCCTTGGGTGTGCCCATCATATTCGCCAAAACATTCGGCAGGATCATCATCACTCCCGTACCGAGCAGGCCAATGATCATGTAAGCCGTCAGTGCGGTTCGGAAGATGCGCTGCATCTGTTTGCCGTTTCCGAGCGTATGCGCTTCTGAAACCATGCGGCTCATGGCAACGGGCAGTCCCGTGGTAGAAATGACGAGCAGAACGGTATAAATATCGTATGCAGCGGTGAAATAGGCAAATCCCTGCTCTCCGATGAAGGCGTTGAGCGGAATTTTGTAAAACATTCCGATGATCTTGACGATGATCGTCGAAAGGGACAATATCGCGGCACCGGTCAGAAAGTTCTGCGATGTATTTCGTTTATTTTCCAAGATTATCCTTCCTTATCCGTAAACATTTTCGGCATGACGTATTCTGCCAGCTCCTTGACCACGTTTTCCAGATCGATGGTCAAATATTTTCCTGCAGAGTACAAAATTTTGCCGCGCACCATGGTCATCACGACATCGTGTCCGCTGACACAGTAGGCAAGATGGCTCATCACGTTGTGACAAGGCATCAGATGCGGCTGCGTGAAATCAAGCAGAATTAAATCCGCATCCATCCCGACCTTGATCATGCCGCACTCAGCCTCTCTTCTCTGCGCTCTTGCGCCGCAGACCGTCGCCATCATCAAAACTGCCTGTGCAGGCAGCGCCTTCGGTTCGAGCGTCGCGCCCTTTGCCATCAGCGTTGCTGCCTTGATCTCCTCGAACATATCGAGGTTGTTGTTAGAAGCATTGGAATCCGTACCCAAAGCAACATTCATGCCGGCCTTGATCATATCCTGCACCTTCGCACAGCCGGAGGCCAGCTTCAAATTCGACACCGGACAATGCACCGCGCTGACCTTACGCTTTGCAAGCAGCTTCATGTCCTCTTCCTCCAGCCAGACGCAATGCGCCGCGATGGAAGGGACGTTAAATACATTGTGGCAATCGAGACTCTGAGCAGGGGTCAGACCGTTGCGCTCCTTGCTTCCCTCGTGCTCGTCCTTGGTCTCTGACAGGTGAACATGCATGCCCAAGCCCTCGTTGATAGCGTATTCGCTCACCGCCTCCCAAACGCGATAGTCAGAGGTATATTCGCCATGGATCGATGCTTCGATCTTGATTCTGCCGTTGTCGTAGCCGTGCCACTTCTTGTGAAGCTCCACCGCCTCTTGGCAGCGAGTGTCCTTCTCGAAGTCAAATTCCTCACCGAAGAACGTGATCGCGCGCGAAATATTCGCTTTCATACCGCTCTCGGCAACCGCCTCGGCAACCTCGTTGCAGAAGTAGTACATATCCGAAACCGAGGTCGTGCCGAAACGCAGACATTCCGCAATCGACAAAAGCGTTGCCGCCTTGACACAGCGAGCATCCAAACGATCCTCTCTGGGGAAAATGTGGTCATTGAGCCACACATCCAGCGCAACATCGTCGGCATAGCCACGCAGAGGCGACATTGCCAGATGGGTATGGCAGTTGATGAGACCGGGCATTAAGACCATGCCCTCACCGTTGATGATCTGCTTCGGCTGCTCCTCGGGCGGTTTTTTTGACAGGTAGCTGATCTTGCCGTCCGTAACGCCGACAAAGGCGGCAAACAGCACGCGCAGCTCCTCGTCCATCGTCACAACGGTGACGTTTGAAAATAATGTATCCATAGTTAATCCTTCCATTAAAAAGTCTTGTGCGTTTATTGTCAAATTCCGATTTGTCAATCTGCTTCTATACAACTCTGTAGGAGCAGGTCAGCGCGATAAATCGGAATTTCTGCATGATTGCAGCATGCGTCCTGCTTTCATAATAACGCAAATGCTTCCGTCTTCCGGCGCAAAACATCCTCGATCCGCTCGATATACTGCTGCGGAAATTTGGGGTTGTGGAAACGCTCCAAACGTCCGTCGGGCAGGTTGATCTTCGTCATCGCGCCGCCGCCTAAGGAGATGATCGAGTGCATTTCCTCCATCATATAAATATTGTAAAGTCCCTCAAAGCCCGACCTGCACCAGCCGATATTCTCAAAGCTGCCCGACATATATTTTTGCCGGTAGAGATAATACGGGCGGTAGCCGTGCGCCGTAAGCGCAGCTTGCGCATAATCGAGCATCGCACGCACCTGCTCAGCCGTCGGCAGTCCCATGCGTGCATAATACAGATCCGCACCCTTCTTCAACGCCAGCGTATGTACGGTAATATTGCTTGGCTGCAAAGCAAGCACACGATCGAGCGATCGCGCAAACGATACCTCATCCTCTCCGGTCAAGCCGGCGATCAGATCCATATTGATACCTTCAAAGCCGGCCTTCTTCGCATTGAAGAAGGCTTTTTCGGTCTGCTCGCTCGTGTGGCAGCGGCCGATGGCCTGCAAGATCGCATCGTTCATCGTCTGCGGATTGATGCTCATGCGGTCGCAGCCGAGGCTGCGGATGGTTTTCAGCTTCTCAAGATCCAGCGTATCTGGTCTGCCGCCCTCTACGGTATATTCTATCAGGCTTGTCAAGTCAAAATGCGTGGAAATTGCCTGCATCAAACGGCGCATTTGCGCATTGTTGAGCGTGGTCGGCGTACCGCCGCCGATATAAAGCGTGCGGATACGCTTGTTCGATGCTTTTAAAAGTTTTCCGACATGCTCGATCTCCTTTTCCAAGCAGTCCAAAAACGGCGAAAGAAATTTCCCTGCCTTTTCAATTCCTGCGGTCACAAAGCTGCAATAAGCGCATCTTGTCGGGCAGAACGGAATGCCGATATACACCGAAACGTCCTGCTTTTCCATCCGCTGCGCCGCTGCAAGCGTTGCGCTTGAGCACTGCGCGCAAAGGCGGCTGCGCTCGCTTGTGACGTGGTAGGTCTGCTCAAGGCGTCTTTGCGCCTGCGCCGCTGTTAATCCGGAAAGCATATATTTTGTTGTCAGCTTGCTCGGGCGCACGCCGGACAGAGAACCCCAATCCGGTGGCGCCCTGTGCTGCATTGCCGCATCGTAGTATGCGTTTTGCAGCAGCATTCGTCTGGATGGAATGTCCGCATTTTCGAGCCTCATACGGCGCAGCGCACGCGCGGTTTTGCCGCCCAAGGTAATACACGCCGTCGCGGTCAGCCACGTTTTGCCCTGCGAAAGCTTGGAAACCGCACCGTCGCCGTCAAACGGCGCATCGACCGGCTCCATCGTCTCTTCGGGAAAGAGGACAAGCTGCAGCTGTTCAATTGCATAGCGGTCATCGTGGCCGCATAGGTACAGTTTCATAAAAAGCTCCTATCGATTCTGCATGAACGGATTATATTTGCGCTCCAAATCCAGCGTGGTGCTTGCGCCGTGACCGCAATAGACCGTCAAATTCTCAGGAATTTGGGCAAGGCGATCCAAGCTCTTTCTCATATCCGTCGGACTGCTTGCAGGAAAATCCGTCCGTCCGCACGAGCCCTCAAAAAGCGTATCGCCCGAAAACAGCAGATTTCCGCAGCGCAGGCATACGCTTCCGGGCGTATGTCCCGGGGTGTGCAACACCGCAAAACGCATCGTGCCGACTTGTAGCGTATCGCCGTCGGCATAGGTGTCGGTGTAATAAATGCACTCCTGCGTCATAACCATCGGAAGTGCAGCCTCGCCTGCATGGATATATACCTTGCAGCCGGTTGCCTCGGCAATTTTGCGCACCGCGCCGATATGATCAAAATGCCCGTGGGTCAGTAAAATCGCGCCGATCTTTAAGCCCTCGGCGGCACGCAGGATCCTCTTCGCCTCGTAGCCGGGATCGATGATGACGCAGTTGCCGTCATCATCGGCAAGCAGATAGGTGTTGGTCTGATACGCACCAAGCGTAAGCGTTTTGATTTTCATAAATTTTCTCCTACATCAATTCATCCGTATCAAGAATAATAGTCACAGGGCCGTGATTGACGGACGAAACCTGCATATCTGCGCCAAATTCGCCGTGCTGCGGCTCAAAGCCACGTTTTCTGCACTCGTCCAAAAACTGCTCATACAGAGGAATTGCAATGTCGGGGCCGCCTGCGCCGATAAAGCTCGGCCGTCTTCCGTGGCGGCAATCGGCATAGAGCGTAAACTGGCTGACCACCAGCACCTCGCCGCCGATGTCCGTCAAGGAGCGGTTCATCTTGTCGTTTTCATCGCGGAACACACGCAGCCCCAAAATTTTATCTGCCAGCTTCGTACAATGAGCCGGCGTATCGTTCGGCGCAACGCCGAGGAGGATCAAAAAGCCCTCCCCGATCGCACCGTTGATTTTTCCTTCGATTTCCACCGATGCGCTTTTCACGCGCGTAACCACAGCGCGCATCAGTTCTGACCTCTGCGTACATCGACTACGCCGTCGATGGAGCGGATGCGGTTACGGATGGTCTCAAGCTCCTGCACGTTGCGCACTTCAAAGGTGGCAATGATGCGCGCCTTGCCGGCAGGCATCTCGCGGCCGCTGATCTCGCTGACCTTGACCTTGGCAGCGTTCAGGCAGGCGGCAACATCCAGCCAAATGCCGCTTCTGTCATTGGCATCGATCTCAAAGGTCGTGGAGAACGGCTTATCCTCGGCAGCGCACCACGAGACCTTGACCCAGCGGGCAGCCTGCATCGGATCGTCCTTGGCCACGTTACGGCAATCGCAGCGGTGAACGCTGACACCGTAGCCCTTGGTGATAAAGCCGATGATCTCATCGCCCGGAACCGGTGTGCAGCAGCGCGAGAACTTGATCATGCACGAATCGATATCCTCCACGATCACGCCCGAATCCTTATGGCGATTCGGCTTGGTCGGAGCAGTCTCAGCCGTTTTCGGCAGCTCCTTAGGCTGCTTGACGGCCTTGGTCAGATCATCGCGGATGCGGCCGAATGCCTTCGTCGCGGTCAAACCGCCGTAGCCGATGGCGGCATACATATCCTCAATGTCGTCGAACGACAGCTTTTTCAAAAGCGTTGCCAGCAGCTCCTCATCCTGCAAAACGCTCGGCTGGAAACCGCCGCGGCGCAGCTCGGCTTCAAAGCTCGCCTTGCCGTGGGCAACGTTTTCTTCTCGTTTTTCCTTCTTGAACCATTGCTTGATCTTGGTTCTTGCCTGATTGCTGTTGCAGATCTTCAGCCAGTCGCGGCTCGGACCCTTGGCGGATTTCGAGGTCAGAACCTCGACAATGTCGCCGTTTCTGAGCTTCTGATCGAAGGAAGCAATACGGTTATTGACCTTCGCGCCGACCATGGAATTGCCGACACCCGAGTGAATGGCGTAGGCAAAATCGATCGGTGTCGATCCTCTGGGAAGACTCATGACCTTGCCCTTGGGCGTAAAGACGAAGACCTCGTCATCGTACATATCGATCTTCAGCGAGTGGATATAATCCTCCGCATCGGTCTCCTGCTGACTTTCGAGCAGGCGGCGCACCCACTCGAAATCGTTCTCGTTGCCGCCTGCGATACCCTCTTTGTACTTCCAGTGGGCGGCAATGCCGTATTCGGCAGTTTCGTGCATTTTCCACGTACGGATCTGCACCTCAAACGGTACGCCCTGATGTCCGATGACCGTCGTATGAAGGCTCTGGTACATATTGGGCTTCGGCGTGGAAATATAATCCTTAAAACGTCCCGGCACAAGGTTGAACAGGTCGTGAATATGCCCCAGAACGTTGTAGCAATCGGGAATCGAATCGACGATCACACGGAAGGCGTACATGTCATACAGCTCATCGATCGTTTTATTTTGCATCTGCATCTTGCGGTAGATGGAATAAATATGCTTCACACGGCCGTAGATGGCACCGTGAATGCCGACCGAGGACAGACGGGTTGCAATTTTCGACTGGATCTCCTTCATAAAGGAATCCGCCTCCGTCTGATGCTCATCGACATAGTTCGTAATGCGCTCGTAATTCTCCGGATCGAGATATTTTAAACTCGTATCCTCCAGCTCCCATTTGATCTTCTGCATGCCGAGGCGATGCGCAAGGGGTGCATAGATGTCCATGGTCTCGCGCGACTTGGATATCTGCTTGGCAGGTGTCTGGTACTCCATGGTGCGCGTGTTGTGCAGACGGTCGCAAATTTTGATCAAGACAACGCGAATGTCCTTGCTCATGGCGAGGAACATTTTGCGCAGATTCTCCATCTGCTGCTCCTCTAAGGTAGAATACTCCACACGGGTCAGCTTGGTAACGCCCTCGACCAGCTCGGCAACGGCATTGCCGAAAAGTCGGGCAATGTCATCATGGGTCGAATCGGTATCCTCGATGCAATCGTGCAAGATCGCGCCCAAAATCGCATCGGTATCCAAGCCGATCTCCGTCACGATCTCCGCAACGGCAAGCGGATGAATGATATACGGCGAACCGTCTTTTCGTTTTTGATCCTTATGTTTTTCGCGCGCGTAATCCACCGCGCGTTCGATACGCGCCACATCCGCCTGCGCATTGCGCTGCTGAATGGTGCGCATCAAGCTCTCATAACGTTCGCTAAAGGTTTCCATTTAATCACCTCTCAGGGTTTGAAACAGATGGCTGTTTTCCAGCGGATTTCTGGGGCTGTCGGGCAGAATGCGAAGCTGCACGCTGTAATGGTCCCGACAGACAAACAGCAATCCAAGCTCACTTAAAACATCCAACGCAGGCAGGATCCTGCGCAGGCTGCAATGACCGCTTTTTGCAATGGCCAAGCAAAGCGGCTCGGTCTGGCTGTGCAGAAGCGTACCGGCAGGTGCGAGCTGTGTCAGATAGTGCCATACCGCCGTCACATCTGCGCGGTTTAAGCGCAGTGCAGCCCTCTCCGGCTCGCTCAGACGCTTGCCGCAGCAGTAATCGTCATACAGCGCAGACGATGAGGTCTTCCGCAGATCCAGCAGGTTGAGCTGCACGGCGCGGGCGCCGTGGTACTCGTTAATATTCAGGTGGAAGGCAACGTCTATACGCTCACCGATGTTGATCTTCTTCGTCATCGTGCCTGCGCCGAAGAAGATGGCATGCAGCGGCTGCGAGCCGCTTACCCGCAGGCGAAGGCGCATATGCTTACCGCCGCCGATGGCGCTGACACGCTCGACGAGCGCCTCCGACAGGCAGAAGACAGGCTTGTTGCAGCCCGTGCCGCACGGTTCGAGCTGTGACAGATCCAGCACGTTTTCCTCCGTGATCAGCTCGCCCGTCAGCTCGCAGTCGATCTCCAAGGCGTTCTTATACTCCGTGGTTGCAAAATATTTCTCCGCGCGCCGGCAAATGCTGCGACGAAATTCATCGATATTGTCCTCGGGAATGGTAAAACCCGCTGCCAGCTCGTGGCCGCCGTAGCCCTCAAGCAGGTCAGACAGCTCCGTCAGCGCCGCAAACAGGTTAAAGCCGCCGTAGGAACGGCTTGAAGCCTTGCCGTGCTTGCCGCTCAGACAGATCAAGAAGGTCGGCAGACAGTATTCCTCACAAAGCCGCGAGGCGACGATCCCGACAACGCCCTGGTGCCAGTTTCTTCCTGCCAGCACGATGGCATGCTTGGGCGGATGCTTCTTCAACTGCGCAGCAGCCTCACGGTAAATCTCCATCTCGATGGTCTGACGCTCCCGATTCAATCGGCAGAGCGTTTCAGCAAGCTCTTTTGCTCTGCGCGCGTTCTTGGTCAAAAACAGCTCCACCGCCAAAAGTGCATGCTCCATGCGTCCGGCTGCATTGATCCTCGGCGCGAGCACATAGCCGATGGTCGATGCGGTGATCGGTCGGTCGGCACAGTCACACGCTTCAATGAGCGCGCGAACACCCAGTCTTGCAGGCTGCTGCAGCGCCTCAAGCCCCATCACGACCAAATTGCGGTTCTCCCCCGTCAGCGGCATCACATCCGCGATCGTGCCCAGGCAGAAGAGGTCACAATAGCGCTCGGCAATACGCTGCTGGTTGCCGTCCAGCGCAGCCACCAGCTTAAAGGCAATTCCGACACCGCACAGGCCGGTATGCGGATAAGTACGATCCAAACGGTGCGGATCGATCACAGCCGCAGCCTTGGGCAAAAGCTGCTTGCATTCGTGGTGATCGGTGATAACAAGCTCGATTCCGAGCGAGGCGCAAAGCTCCGCCTCCGCCACGGCAGTAATGCCGCAGTCCACCGTAATGATAAGGCGCACACCGTCTTCATAAAGCTGCTCGATGGCAGCGGCGTTCAGACCGTAGCCCTCCTCAATGCGCCCCGGAATATGCGCAACGCAATCCGCGCCGCAATCGCGCAGATACTCCACCAGAAGGCACGTTGCGGTGATCCCGTCAACGTCATAATCCCCGAAAACCGCCATGCGCACCTTCTGCGCCAACGCCCGTCGGACCGTATCCACCGCGCGATCCATTTCCTTCATCATAAAAGGGTCGATCAGCGGTTCGTCCGAGGAAAGCAGACACCGCGCCTGCGACGGCTCACAATAACCGCGCGCACTCAGCACTCTCGCCGTCAACGCCGAATAACCTGCTTCGCCCAATGCTCTGACCGCCTGCCGATCCGGCGAGGCGATGTTCCATGCTCCGTACTTCACATTCTACACATCCTAAAAATCTTTTTCTTTTTATTATAACAAATAATTTCGCTGCGCACAATACATTATAAAGAAAAAGTCTGCTTGGGAGGGGAGAAAATATGCGTAATTCTCGATCACTTGCAGTCAGCGCCCTAATATTGCTGCTTGGCTGCTTTCTGTTTTGGAGCAACTTCGTGATCCAAACCGAAAATGTCACCGTTCATCTGCGCAAGCTGCCCGATGCGTTCGACGGTTTTCGCATCGTTGAGCTTGCCGATCTCCACGGCCGAAAATTTGATGCGGAGAATCAATATCTTTTGCAGCAGGTACAGCTTGCAAAGCCCGATCTGATCTGTCTGGACGGGGATATTTTTGACGAAAACAGCGATCTTTCGATCCTAAAGCCGCTGATTGAAAGCCTGAGCGCGATCGCTCCCACCTTCTACGTCACCGGAAATCACGAATGGCGGCTTGAAAATCTGCCCTCCATTCTATCGCAGCTCGAGCAATATGGTGCACACGTTCTGCGCAACGAATACGTCGCATTGCGCAAAGACGGTCAAACGCTCATCGTTGCCGGCGTGGACGACCCATGCAGCAAGTGTGATCTTTCCTCCGAGCTCGTCCGCCGCATCCGCCGCGAGGAGGGCGAAAACGCCTGCATCGTGATGCTTGCCCACCGAAACGACACCCTCGCGCAGTGGGCGCAGCTTGATGTGGATCTGGTCTTGAGCGGACATTGTCACGGCGGCGTGGTACGGCTGCCGCTCATTGGTGCGGTTTTTGGCACAAAACGGGAGCTTTTCCCCGATTTTGATGCAGGTCTTTATGAAAAAGACGGCACGCAGCTTTTCGTCAGCCGCGGTCTGGGCTACACCAACGTACACCTGCGCCTGTTCAACCGTCCGCACCTGCCTGTGCTGGAACTCGTAAACAATTCGTAAACATTCGTACAAAGGTCTTGTAAATTTCTTTCAGCGCATTATAATAACAGCAGGTGATTCATATGTTCAGACGCATCGGAAATTCCTTCCGCCGATTCATGTACGGCCGCTACGGCTCAGATCAACTGAATATGACTTTGCTCCTGACGGCAGTTGTTTTGAGTGTGCTCAACAGCATTTTTTCCGCCATTTTCCGCACTTCGGGCACAATGGCGATCATTTCAACGGTTCTGTCAATTTTGGTGTGGGTCATTTTATTTTACGAGCTTTTCCGCACTTTTTCGCACAATATTTACAAGCGCAGGCGCGAAAATCAGCGTTTTTTAAATTTCTGGAATCGTTTGAGAGACCGCTCGCACCGTTATTTCAGTTGTCCGCAGTGTAAGCAGATGGTGCGCGTGCCGAAGAATCGCGGCAAGATCAACATCCGCTGCCCAAAATGCGGAGAAAAGTTTATCAAGAAAACATAAAACAAAAGCACCGAACGCAAAACAGCGTTCGGTGCTTTCAATTTTATCAGAACTTGCCGTCGCAGCCGAGGACGTTGATCAGCTTATGCTTGACCATCTCCTTGATGCCGGTGCGAGCAGGCTTGAGGTACTGGCGCGGATCGAAATGATCGGGATGCTCGGCAAAATACTTGCGGACAACGCCCGTCATTGCAAGACGCAGGTCAGAGTCGATGTTGATCTTGCAAACTGCCATACGAGCAGCCTCGCGGAGCTGATCCTCAGGAACGCCGATCGCACCGGGCATTGCGCCGCCGTAGGTGTTGATCATCTCAACAAACTGCTGCGGAACGGAGGAGGAGCCGTGCAGAACGATCGGGAAGCCGGGCAAGCGCTTGGAAACCTCTTCGAGAATGTCAAAGCGGAGCTGGGGCTTGGTGCCGGGCTTGAACTTAAATGCGCCGTGGCTGGTGCCGATGGCGATGGCGAGGGAGTCGCAGCCGGTACGGGCGACAAATTCCTCAACCTCTTCCGGACGGGTATAGGAGGAATCCTCAGCGCTGACGTTGACATCGTCCTCGATGCCTGCCAGAGTGCCGAGCTCAGCTTCTACCACAACGCCGTGGTCGTGTGCATACTCAACAACGCGCTTTGCCAGCTTGACATTTTCCTCAAACGGGAGGCTGGAGCCGTCAATCATGACGGAGGTGAAGCCGCCGTCGATGCAGCTCTTGCAGGTCTCGAAATCGGGACCGTGATCCAGGTGCAGGGCGATGGGCAGCTCAGGATTCTCGATAACGGCTGCTTCGACCAGCTTGGTCAGGTAGGTGTGGTTGGCGTAAGCGCGGGCACCCTTGGACACCTGCAGGATGACGGGAGAACGAGTCTCGGCACACGCTTCGGTGATGCCCTGAACGATCTCCATATTGTTGACATTGAAAGCGCCGATGGCGTAACCGCCCTCGTAAGCCTTCTTAAACATTTCGGTTGTAGTTACCAGAGGCATAGTAAATCTCCTTTAACAAGAATTTTCGACGGTATTATACCACAAATCGCTCAAATTGCAAGCGTTTTCTTACCGTACCAGATCTCTTTTCTTTCTCCGCGCGAAAAACCGAGCCGATCATACAGCCGCATGGCAGAAAAATTCTGCTCCGCGCAAAGCAGCCGAATTTTTTCCGTGTCACATAAGGCTGCCAAAGCACACACGCAATCCGCGCCGCTGCCCTTCTCCAATGCAGCTACGGAGCGAATGGTATTGCCCTCGGCCTGACCGATACCGATCATTTTTCCGTCCTTTTCGATCACATAGGCGTTTTCCGCCGTTCGGCAATACCGCGCGGCAGGTACATTTTTGAACCGATCATTATAAAGCTCCGCCCATTGTTCCGGCACAACTGCAGGCACAGCCTTCGCTGTCGTTTCGGGCAGGTCTGTGCGAAGAATTTCGCGTTCTATGATGCTTGCAAAGATGGGATGCGCCGAAAAATCCGCATTTCCGCTAAAATAGACCCACTCAGCACCTACCGCCCGACAGAAGCTCTCACATTCTCTCAAGCAGGCATCCAACGTGGTAAAAACCGAGCGCACCATCACAAACGCCTCGCCGCGGTACGGGATCTGGCTTAAAATCAGCGTGGCGATCCCGTCGCAGCCGGTAAAAATCGGAATATCCTTCATCGCGTCCCCTCCTTTGTTCTTATTATAAGACCGGCAAGGAAGCTTGTCAAACCCCTTTTGTCAGATCATAGATCTGCTTCGTCAGAATGGCACCGATCGGAAACAGCACCATGCCCAAAATCCCAAATAAACGGTAGCCTGCATACAGCGCGATCAACGTCAGAAGCGGCGACAGACCGATCTGCTTGCCCAAAAAACGCGGTTCGAGCGCCGTTCTGCAAAGCGCGCAAACGGCATAAAGCGCCAGCATCCCCAGACCCGTGGCAGACGAGCCGCTCAGAAGCAGCACAATGCTCCACGGGATCAAAACCGTTCCGGCTCCGAAAACCGGCAGCGCATCGATCAGCGCGATCAAGAGCGCAAGCACAAACGCATACTCTCGCTTCAGCATCAGCAAGCCGACAAAAACAAGCCCGAACGTAACAACCGACAGCCGAAGCTGCGCCTTAAAATAGCCGGACAGGGCTGTTTTCAAGCGCTTCCGGACGGTGCAAAGCTTTTGCTGCCACGAAAGCGGAATATGCTTCTTCAAAAACTCCCGAATCGACGGCGCCTGCGCTGCAAAAAGATAGGCAGACAGGATCATCGTCAGCAGGAACAAAAACAAATCGGGAATCCCTGCGATAAGCTTTGCCGCAAGCGAGATGAGCCATTGCGAAGCCGAGGACACCAAAACGCTGCTGCCGTCAAAGAGGCGTTCGACCCACGCAGAAACCGCTTCTGCTAAGCCAACGGGCAGATTTTGGGCAAAAAGCAGCATTTTATCACGCACGAGCGCAAGCGGCTGTTCGAGTGACTGCAAAAGCTCGGGAAGCTGACCGCCCCATTGCGCAAGCTGATTGATCAGAAGCTGCCCGAGCAGCCAGATCAAAAGCACAATGACACCGGCAAGCAGCGTCAGACAGACAAATGAGATCAGCCAATACGGTAGCTTTATGTGCTTTGCAATGCGTTTTGTTGCAGGTGCCGCAAGCGCAGACAGAAGCCACCCGAGCAGGAACGGAAGTCCAACCGGCAGGAGGATTCCGGCCGTCAGCCAGACGGCCAGAATACCGCCGACGGTACACAGCGCGGCTTTTTGCAGATTTTTCATATGGTTCCTTTCGCGGCTTGCAATTTCTCAAGCCATATGATAAGATGTATTTGCAAGAAAAACAACCGTTCTTTTACTGCGCACAGGAGGTGTAGAATATGAGGCAATTGCCGAAGTATTATATCGTCGAGGCACAGGCTCTGCCCGAGGTATTTTTGAAGGTGGCAGAGACGAAATGGCTGCTGGAAACCGGCGAGGCCACCACGGTCAATGAGGCAACCAGAATTACCGGAATCAGCCGCAGCGCATTTTATAAGTACCGCGACAGCATCACGCCGTTTCAGAATCTGATGGCAGGACGCATTTTGACCTTCCATCTGCTGCTGCGCGATGTAACGGGGCTGCTTTCTTCCATACTCTCCATTTTTGCCCAATTCGGGGCAAATATACTGACCATCAACCAAACCATCCCCACAAACGGTGCCGCTGCCGTTACGGTCTCAGCGGAGACAAACGCGATGCAGCAAAATGCAGAGGCCCTTCTGCGTGAGCTGCGCCGCTTGCAGGGTGTGCTGAAGGCAGAGATATTGGCAGGCTGATATAGTTCTATGCAGAGGCAAGTCCGCGTTTGCATAAAAAATTTTTAAAGAAAACACATTTCCCTATTGCATTTCCCACATAACCGCTATATACTGTTTACGCAAATACACTATGGGAGGTATCACCTTGGTCTTTGAAACGATTCGCACGCTTCTGGCCGAACAGCTTGGTTACGACGAATCCGAAATCTCGCTCAGAGCATCGCTTGCCGATGATCTGCAGGCACAGGAGGCGGATTTGCAGGAGGTCCTGATTCTGCTGGAGCAGGAGTATGAGATCGAATGGACGGAGGACGACCTGAGGAAAATAGAGACGGTTGGAGAACTGACCGCCTTTGTGGAAAATCAGATCTGAACGATAGAAAAAGGGGCTGTAAAAAACTCTTTCCTATGTCATTCTGAGAGAACGAAGTAATCGAAGAATCTTTTGTAAAGTTCGGGAAATAGCAGTATTTCTGAACTCTTAAAGATCCTTCGCCCGCGCAGCCGTCAGCGAGGAACGAGCGCTACGGATGCGGCGTGCCCCTTGCGGGTATTCGCTCAGGATGACATAAATCGGAGTTTTTTTACAGCCCCTTTTATATGTGAAAGACCGAAAAACAGAAAAAAATTATTGACAAACGATAACAGAAGTGGTATTTTAAACCTATCAAGGCAACCAAGGAGGCCGTCATGCCGTTTTTTGAACGAATGCAATATACGCCGCCAATCAAGAAGTATCCGCCATTGATCCTTTTTCAGCTATATGAGCTTGTGTTGGTGTTCTCGTGCGGCCGGCTTTCTCCTCGACTGTATTATCAAAATGTCAGCAGCGATGGAATGTCCTTGGCCATCGGCCGGCTCATGACCTACGCAGAGCTCATCGCCCTCGCTGTTGCAAGCGTGGTTGCTGCGGTTGTAAAAACGCTGCGCCATAGACGCAGCTCGTAATCACTGTCATTTCCTTGGGAGGTAATTTTATGAAACAAAGTTCCGTTCGCATCAGCGCAGCCTTTGTGCTGCTTTTCGCCGCAGCGCTGGTCGCGCTGCTGTTCACCGCGCCGTTGCTTGTCGATCTGTATTCGACGGTGCGGAAGCTGCCGCAGGTGGTGTTTGACTGCATCCTGTACACCTTTTATCTTTGCACCATTCCTGCCGCCATTGCGCTCTACAGCCTGCTTCGGTTGCTTCTGAACATCTCGCATGAGCAGATCTTCATCCTGCAAAACAGCCGTTTTTTGGCATGTATTTCGTGGTGCGCTCTTGCAGTCTTTTTTGTGACGCTTGCTGCATGCTGTCACTATCTTCCGCTCGGTCTTGTGGCGGTTGCGATGCTGTTTATCTTCTTGATCCTGCGTGTGGTACGAAGCTGTATGCTTGCCGGCACGGAGCTGAAGGACGAAAACAGTCTGACGATCTGAGGTGATAAAATGATCGTTGTAAATTTAGACGTTATGATGGCGCGCAGGAAAATCTCCTCCGGCGAGCTTGCAGAGCGTATCGGTATCACACCTGCGAATCTTTCCATCTTAAAAACAGGCAAGGCAAAAGCTGTACGTTTTTCAACGCTTGAGGCATTATGCGAGGTATTGCAATGCCAGCCGGGAGATATTTTAGAATACCGAAAGGAGTCTGACCATGAACGAGCCTAACAACCAAACGCCGCAGCAGCTTCCCTATTACGGCTATTGCCAACCGTCGGTGCGCAAGCCGCCGCTGCGAGAGGTCGGCACGAAGCGCGATATGATCTACGCGCTGTTTTTCTTGATTTTCACTCTTCTTGCGACGAATTTCTTCCTCTGGGGCGGACGCGGAGCAGCAGCAAGCTGCGCCTCGATCGGGCTTTTTTTGAGCGGCGTATTTTATTTGATGCCGCACCGTGTGCGCCTGAGTCGATACGCGCTGTGCTGCATCGTTTTGTACATTCTGTGCGCGTTGAGCCTCGCCTTTTCCGATGATCCGTTCGGCAAAAACTGCGTGATGGTCATGATGATACTGCTGTCTTCCACGGTGGTGATGGAGCTTTTGAACCTGCGCCGCTATACCGCAGGCACGTTCCGCGCGATCGGAGATTGGTGCTTAACCGCTTTTGTCTACAGCTTCGGCAGCATCGGCGCAGTATTTTACGCGCTTTTCCATCGCAAAAATGCAGACGGTCAGGTACAAAAGCGTAATACGGGCAGCATCCTTTTGGGCATCGGCTGTGCCATTCCCGTACTGATCGTTGTCATTCCGCTGCTCATCAGCGCGGACGACGCGTTCGAAAATCTGCTGAAAAAGCTGACCTTCGACGGAAGCTTCGAAGCCTTCACTACCCTTTTCTTTGGCTTGGCAATGTTTTTACTGCTCTTTGGGCAGCATTTCGCCGCCATTCATGAGCCCGTCGTGCCGCAAACCGAAGCACCTGCACGCAAGGGCATCGATCCGATGTCAATGACGGCATTTTTCTCCGTCATTTCTGCAATCTATGTGTTGTATCTTTTCTCGCAGCTTGCGTATTTCTTCAGCGCCTTTTCCGGACTTCTGCCTGACAGCTTTTCTGTGGCGCAATACGCACGCAGAGGCTTCTTTGAAATGGTGTTTATCTGCTTGATCAACCTCGGTCTTGTTACCGCCGCGCTTCTGACCGTCCGCAAAAAGAATGGAAAGGAGCCGACCGTAATCCTCATTTTCGCGCTGTTTTTGTGTGCATTTTCCCTGCTGCTGATCGCAACGGCAATGTCGAAAATGTTCCTTTACATTGACAGCTTCGGTATGACGCGGCTGCGCATTGTGACATCGGTATTTATGGTTTTTCTGGCGGTGGTTTTCATCACCGTTGCCCTGCGGCTGTTCCTCCGCAAGCTTCCTTATCTGAAGGTTGCTCTCATCACGGCAGCGATTCTGATCGCCGCGGTCGGCTTTGCCGATTTAGACCGCGCGATTGCGAAATACAATGTCGAAGCGTATCTTTCGGGCAAGCTCGACGATGTTGATATGACCGAGCTTGCGCAGATGTCCTCCGACAGCATCGTCGAATATGTCTGGGACTTGACGGACGTGGGCGGCGACATCGCAGAAGATGCGTATCGCATTTTGTTCGACCATCTGCTCTCGCACGACCTTGCAGAGCATTACGGCAACTTCTCCACGCCGGCCGTAACAAAATCCACCTACGACTGGCGCAGGTGGAATTTGCCCGAGTATGAAGCCTACTGTTTCCTGCGCAAGCACGCACAGGAAATCGTTGACGGCTATATCACCTATGTGTTGGATTAAAAGAAAAGGGGCTGTAAAAAACTCCGATTGATGTCATCCTGAGCGAATACCCGCAAGGGGCACGCCGCAGCCGTAGCGCTCATTCCTCGCTGACGGCTGCGCAGGCGAAGGATCTTTAAAAGTTTCGAAATACTGCTGTTTCCCGAACTTTACTAAAGATTCTTCGGCCACTTCGTTCCCTCGCAATGACATAGGAAAGAGTTTTTTTACAGCCCCTTTTGAATTTAATCTCTTCGGCGGCCGACCATCAGCAGCAGACGCAAAAACTGCATCGAGCTGACCGCCAACGCCGCAACATACGTCAGCGCCGCTGCGGAAAGCACCTTCTTCGCGCCGATGCGTTCTGCCTCACCGAGCATGTTGGTCTGCTCGATCGCCTCGTTGGCTCTGCGGCTTGCATTATACTCCACCGGCAGCGTGACAAGCTGGAATACCACGCACAGGCCGTAGCAAAACACACCTGCCAGCGCGACATAGTAGAAAAAGTCACTAAAGGCAGACAGCGACTGAATGCCCATGAGCAAGATACCGAGCAAAATCAGCGGCATGGACAACTGCGAACCGATGTTGGTCACATTGACGATCGCTGCGCGCAGCTTGATGGGCGCATAATTCGTCGCATACTGCACCGCGTGGCCTGCCTCATGCGCCGCAACGCCGACCGCTGCCGGTGTAGCTGCATTATAAACGCTGTCAGACAGGCGGATGACATTCGTCTTCGGGTCATAGTGATCTGTCAGCTCGCCCGACACACGCTCAATGCGCACGCCCGTTACGCCGTTTGCCGTCAAAACGCGCTGCGCCGCCTGTGCTCCCGTCATACCGCGCAGATTCTGCATCCGGCTGTATTTTTTGAACGTGCTGTTGACTCTGGCGCTTGCGATCAAAGAAAGGATGATCGCCGGCAGCACCATCACGATATACGTCCAATCGACACCATAGTAATAGAACATAAAGCTCCCTCCGTTTTACATCGGCTCCATCGCATGATGCAAGGTCTTTGTGATCGCTCCGCAGAAAATGCGGTTGGCATGGGTATGCACCGTGGTCAACGCACCTGCAGAGTGCTTCATCTCGATCTTGCCTGCCATGAAAATATCGATGTCCAGAATAAATTTAACCTCTTTATCCTCCACATTTCCGCGCTTGACCATGCCCGGGCCGCAGTTGAGCTTGAGCTGGCAGCCGCCGGGCAGCTTAACCTCGGAAGTCTGCATAGAGCGCAAAAATGCACATTCTTCAATGTCTTCGTCGCCCATCAGTCCCAGATAACCGGGCTGGATCAGCTCGGAAAACGGCAGCTCCTCCACATCCAGCGCCTTGCGTGAGATCGCATTGACATAGCGCAAGCCGATGCGCTCAAAGTACGCAGGCTTGTAGACCGCAATGAACTGCGCCAAAACCTCGTCGAGCTTGCCGGCGAACTCCTCCCACGTTGTATACGCAGGCGTGGCAAGGGCGATGAAATGATTGGTCAGATTGACCTTCCGGCGTCCGTCGCCGGCGAGGAACTGATAATTGACAATATCCGGCTGTTCCTCGACCTTCATGCCGTGCGGACCGTTGCTCACCTTGGGCGGCAGTTTTTCAAAATTCTTGGAATATCGGGGAAAATCTCCGCGAATCAGCTCCTGAAACTCCGCAGGCTCCTTCGCGCTGATGGAAAGGATCGTGGGAAAACGGAGCTGACAAATAACCTCTACCAAAGGTGCCTTCTGATATTGCACTCTTTCACAATCTCGGAACATAAACGTTCTCCTTTCACTTTATGGTATGATTATATCACAGAGTTATCCGTTTTTGCAAGCATCTTTACAAAACCGTTACATATAAAAAACCTGCCGCAGGCTGCAGCAGGTTTTTTATGATCTCAATACACGGATTCCGGATAGGCATACCAGCTACCGTCGATCTTAACGACGGTAACCTCGCCGGACAGATTGAATTTTTCACCGTTGAGGTAGCGGACAAAGGAAATTTCATAGGTCAATGCATCCTCTACATCCACCTCTATGCCGCAATACTCTTCGAAATAATCCTCAAAGTCTCTGTAGTCTCCTCTGTCGTAATTATCATACACGTCGTCAACTTCAAAATTCTTCGTTTCAATGTCGAGTCCGTATTTTTCCCTTTCCTCCATCGTATCTTCCATCACTTCACAAATGGAGCTCCAGCGGTCGGAATCAAGCACACCGGGATACATGGTGTCCTCCAAATCGTCCACATCGAAGTTTGTAACCGCTTTGGCAAAATCCAAAGCCAACTCCTCAGGGTCGGAATAGCCGCTGTTTCCGCCGAGCAGGAAAATCAGCACGAGCGCAATCACTGCGGCCGCCGCCACCGCACCGATGATCCACGGCAGGAGCTTTTTCTTGGGCTGCATGCCGTACATGCCGTAATCGGGCATCGGGTAAGGCGGATTTTGCTGATAGGGATTCGGATAAGCAGGATTGGGCATCTGCTGATACGAACCGTATGTCGGCTGCTGAGGATTGCAAGCGGTCTGCTGCGGCTGATCGGTCGGCTGCTCGGGCGCAGAACAGATCAGCGGCTCCGTTTGTGCAGGATTGTGCATATTCTCAGACTCGGGAATCGCAAGGCGGTTGCCGCATTTTGCGCAAAACAGCGCATCGTCTTGACAGGGCGTGCCGCATTTTCCACAGAACATAATATTTCCTCCTTTTTTTCTTTCATTATATCACCGGTCAAACGACGGCGTCAAGGATTCTTGACCTTTTTGCGGAAGAACCCGGCATAGATCAGCATACCGGCAATGGCGAAGAACAACGCCATCATATACGGCTCCTCCCACAGACTTTCAAAGAAGCTGTGCACCAAAATGCCGATCAGTCCGCAGAGCATGCCTGCGCAAAGCGGCTTGAACGAATTTTTGGAATTTCTGCCGCAGGCGCGCACACCGTTCCACAAAAGCCCCAAAATGCTCGTCAAAAACGCGCACAGACCTGCAATGCCGTTTTCCACAATGATCTTGACGTAATAATTGTCAACATACATATAGTTGAAATTCTCGTTGATCTCATTTTGCGCCGCAACCGCGCCGCCGAACATTCCGTAGCCCAGACCAACGCCCCATCTTTCATACTCGTCCAGATAGGTAAAGGCTGTTTCCCAGCGCTTGCCGCGTCCGGCGCGGGCGTTGGATTCCTGAAATTCGGGCGTAAAGAGATATGTGATACGGCTTCTGACAAAGGGCAGGAAGCAAGCTGCAATTCCTGCAACGACCATGAGCCCGAAGAGCCTTCTGTCCACAATGAGCGCAAACAGAACCGCTGCCACAGCCAGCGCGAGCCACGCACCTCTGGACATCGTAAACAGGCAGCCGAGACACATGCAGATACCGCAGAACCAGTAAAACACCTTCGTCGCAACATCCTCCGTCGCGTAAGCCATGCCGATCGCCATCGGCGCAAACAGGAGCATATACGCGCCCATAATATTGGGATTGCTGAAAATGGAGAACACGCGCGTGCGCACGGCATCTTCCGCCTGATCGGTCCACTCTGCAGGAATTTCGACGCCGACAACGAACTGATAAATGCCGTGCAGGGCAAACACAAGCGCAATTGCGATCATCACCTTGTACATCAGCATAAAATCCGTATCGTCGCGGATGAGCCTGCTGACAAGGAAGAACAGCAGAACATACTGCATTGCAGCGCGGTAGCCCGTAAGATTTACGCCGAAATAATGCGGCGTATAGCAGAAGGTCAGAAGTGCAAGACCTGCAATGATATAAAAGCCCAGATACAGATCCATGGAGCTCAAACGGCTCTGCAGAGGCTTTTTGCTCGTCATGCGCTGATACACGATCCAAATCAGGCACACGATCATCAGCACCTCATCCCAAATGCCTGCAATGGCATCGATCTTCAGACCGTCACGCAAGAAATAGTCGATCGGCGTATAGGCGGCAATGATCACCAGCAGAACGCTCGTAAATCCGCCCTTGAACATTCGGCCGAGCAGAAAGCTGTTTTGAAAACAGCGCAGCACCGCGCCGTAAAGCGCTCTCAGACGGCTGCGCGTCAGCGGCTCGCGCAAGCCCTCACCGAGCGTGTGAAGCCTGCCGTTCAAGCGCGTCAGCCGTTTCGCGGCGGCGGAGTCCTTGGCAACAGGCTTCGCCTTCAGGATCCTCGCGCACAGGCGGTACGTCCCCGACTCGCGCCACAGCCGCCCCAAAAAGGCAAACAGCCTTCCCAAGGGGCCTCGCCCGAACCACAGACCGACAGCCGCACAGATGCGCCAGATCAGACTGTTTTTGATCAATTCACTCATCCGAGCTTCTCCATAGCGTAGATCACGCCCTCGATCTCAACATCCAGCGTCTTGACATTGAAAACCTTGCCGATGCGCACTTCCTGCGTACCGATGGAGAAAGCGCCGTTGGAATAGACCGCCTTGCCGTCAATGGTCAGCGACAAAGCGCCGTCTGCATATTCCCACGAAACGACCTTGGCATCGACGAGCTTATTGCTGTTGAACAGACGTGTCATGTTGATGATGTTGCCGTCAAGCTCGCTGTCGGGGCTGTCAAGCGATGCCATAATATTCTCCGCAAGCTCCTGCGAAATGTCCTCGCACACGACCGTAAAGGTCAAATTCGGCTCGCTCAGCGCAACATCGCTGCCGAGCGTGTCCTCATCGTTCGACAGAAAACGCACCGCTGCAAACACAACCGCGGCAACCAGAATCACGATCAGGATCAGATCGATGATGTTCAGCTTGCCGCCTTTTCCGAATAATTTCATAAATTACCTCCTGTCGGGTTGTATCTTCCCGAAAAATATTGTACAATAAATTATATCGTATTGAACCATGAATTGCAAGAGGATTACACTATGAAAATCATTCACATGATCTCCGGCGGTGACGTCGGCGGCGCAAAAACGCATGTTTTATCCCTTCTGGCAGGCCTGAACAAGACCGAGACCGTCCACATGGTCTGCTTTACCGAGGGCGATTTCGCGCAGGAAGCACGTCAGCTCGGCATCCCGACCACCGTAATCGCAGGAAACAATCTCAAAAATACCAAAAAGCGTATTCTCGCCATGATCCGTCACGACGGCTACCAGGTCATGCACTGCCACGGCTCAAGAGCCAATATGATGGGACATATGCTGCGCAAGAAGGCGCATATTCCGGTCATTTCCACCATCCACAGCGACTATCGGCTTGACTATCTCGGCAGACCCCTCGCCAATCTCACCTACGGTAATATCAACAAGTGGGTCTTGCCCAAATTTGATGCTTGGATCGGCGTTTCCGGCGGCATGACCAAGCTGCTGATCTCCCGCGGCTTCGATCCGCAGCGGATCTATACGCTGTATAACGGCGTGGATTTTTCCACGCAGCGCAGAGCGCAGCCACGAAAAGAGGTTCTCTCGCAGATGGGTTTTGAAGAAGACAATGTCGTTTTCGGCATTGCCGCAAGAATCAATCCCGTCAAGGATATGACGACCCTCGTGCGCGCCTTTGCCAAAGCGCAGAAGGAATGTCCCTTCATTCGTCTCGCCATTGCCGGTGACGGTGAGGAGGATGCTGCCATCAAAGCGCTTGCCGAGGAGCTGTGCGCAAAAAACACGGTGCATTTTGCCGGCTGGGTCAAGGACATTGACAGCTTCTACGGCGCATTGGATGTCAACTGCCTGACCTCTCTTTCCGAGACCTTCCCCTATGCGCTGACCGAGGGCGCGCGGATGAAGTGCGCAACCATTTCCTCCGAGGTCGGCGGTGTTCCGTATCTGATCGACGACGGGGTGAACGGCCTGCTGTTTGCACCGCAGGACGTCGATGCCTTGGCGCAGCATATGGTGCGCCTTGCAAGTGACGGCGAGCTTCGCCAAAAAATGGGACAGGCTCTTTATGAAAAAACCAAGCGTGATTTTTCGCTCGAAGCAATGATCGCGAAGCAGAAGACGATTTACGAAACCATCATCCGCCGCGCCGCGAGGTCGAAGAACGTGCGCGACGGCGTGGTGATCTGCGGTGCTTACGGCAAGGGCAACAGCGGCGATAACGCAATTTTAAGCGCCATCGTCGGGCAGCTCAGAAGCATCGACCCCGATGTTCCCATTACGGTTTTGAGCCGCGATCCGGCGGAAACACGGCTGTGCGCAGATGTGGATTCCGTTTACACCTTCAATCTGCGAAAAATCGGCAAGCGTATGAAGCGCGCCAAGCTCTATATCAGCGGCGGCGGCACGCTCATGCAGGATGCCACCAGCACGCGTTCATTGATTTATTATCTTTGCAGCATCCGACAGGCGGCAAAAAAAGGCTGTCGCGTGATGCTCTACGGCTGCGGTATCGGCCCGATCGGCAAGGCGAAAAACCGCAAACGTGCCGCAAAGACCCTTAACCGCTACGCCGAGGTCATCTCTGTTCGTGATCTGTATTCTCAGGAATTTTTGAAGGAATTGGGCGTCAGCAAGCCCGAGATCCATCTGACCGCCGATCCCGCACTTCTGATCGATCCGCCCGAAAGCGATGAGCTGAACAATTATCTGCGCCGCTGCGGCATTGAGCGCGAGAAGAAGTACCTGATGCTCGCTGTGCGCCCATGGGAGGGCTTCGAGGCAAAGACGGATGCTCTGGCAGAAGCGGCGCAGTATGCCCGGGATGCCTACGGCTTCACTCCCGTACTGTACTGCATGGAGCCGAACCGTGACGATGCGGCGGCGAAAGCGGTGGCGAAAAAGCTTACCATTCCCTACCTGCTTTTGCACGCAGGCAGCAGCGGCGAGGAGATTCTCACTCTCGTGCGCAGGATGTCGCTGGTCGTTTCGATGCGCTTGCATACGCTGATCTTCGCCGCCGGACAAAATGTGCCCATGGTCGGCGTGGTTTACGATCCCAAGGTCAGCGGCTTTTTGGATTATCTCGGAAAAACGCATTATCTCGCTCTGGATCAGGTCGAGCCGGCTGCTCTCAATGCGTTGATCGATGCCGCCCTTTCCGAGGGCGCAGGCGAAGAGAAAACCGTCGACCGTCTGCGCAAGCTCGCCGCCGAGAACGAAACGCTTGCAAAAAAACTGCTCATGCGCTCATAAGCCAAAAACGGCTCCCCAATTCCGATTTATCGAGCAGTTTAAAAGCCGACCTCTCCTCTGTAACGAGACGCGCAAGCGTGCCGGGAGGGGGTCTCGGGGGAGGGCGGCTTGGAAACCGAGCTTGGCAGAAACGACAAGGAAAAGGGAACGATAGGTTTTCTACAGCGCCTCCCCCGAGTCGCTTCTTTCGTACCTTTCTTGTCGACACAAGAAAGGTACCCGCCGGAGGCTGCACAAGCTATTGAGAGGAACAGGGTTCGTTAAAAACGAAATTGGTTCCGAAATGAAATATTTTAACATAGATTTACAGGAAAAACGATACTTCCTGCACCGAGCGAGTCACACCCGCAAGGGGTAGACCGCATCCGTAGCGCTCGATCCTCGCTGACGGCTGCGCTCTGACCTGCCACTACAGAGTTGTGTGGTAAACAGAACGATAAATCGGAATTGCGCAAATACGCCTCATTTCCTTTTCCATCATACATGGAACGCAAAAACCGAGCCGTTCGGCTCGGTTTTTGATTATTCGACAAGAATACCGTAGTTGCATTTCAGAAGCAAAATGCGGCTGACACTTTCGTTAATACGCTCTTCCGTCAAGGTGCCGTCTGCGATTGCCGCCATGATCGCATCAAACGATGCCTGCGCATCTGCCGGCAGGAATACGATGTCACAGCCGGCCTGCACAATCTGTACCGCCGTCTGCGGATCGGTCTGCTTCTGCTGATTGTCAGAGAGAATCACGCCCTCAAATCCGAGCTCTCCACGCAGAATATTGGTCACAACATTCTTCGACATGCAGCACGGCAGGTTGTAGGAATTATTCGGTGCGTCCGGCGTGGTCATATCGGGAACTCTCATGTTCGAGACCAAAATCATCTCAACACCGGCTTCAATACCTGCGGAAAACGGCTTGAAATCCGACTGAACAAAGCTGCTGTACGGCCGCCACGAAACATCGTTATCACCATCGGGTGCGCTGCTGCCCAGATTCGGAAAATGCTTCAAGCAAGCGATCGTGCCGTTATCCTGCATTCCCTTGACCGCCTGCGCAACCATCTGCGAGGTAAGCTCCACATCCGTGGAGAACGAGCGCTCACCGATGTCATCGGGATACCAGTTGATCGTATCGGCCACAGGTGCAAGGTTGAAATCAAAGCCTGCCGCAGCAAGCTGCTGTCCCATCGTCGCACCGAAGGTATAAACCGCCTCAACATCTCCGGCTGCGCCGTATGTACTCATGGAGCTAAACTGATTCGTAACGCCCAATGCACTCAGCGGCGCAACGGAACCGCCTTCTTCGCAAACACCCAGCATCGGCGTGACCTTGGCATTTTCGCTCAGTGCATCGAGGCTCTGTGTCAGCGCCTGTGCATCGGTCAGATCCTCAGCGGCATAATACACACCGCCGACGGCGCTGTTTGTTTGCGCAGCGTTCGGTCTGACGATGAGCATCTGCCAGACCTTTTCCTCCAACGTCATGCTCTGCAGATATTGCTGCGCGAGCTCCTGCGCAGTCAGAGGCTCTTTTTCCGTCGTTTCCGGCGTAGGCTCGGTCGGCTCGGTACTCGGCTCGGTCGGTTCCGTGGTTGTTTCCGTCGGTTCCGGCGTGGGCTCGGTCGGCTTGACCACGATCTCACCTACAGCGCTGACCGGAAGTCCGATCCCGTCAGTCACGCTCTTTTGCACGATTATTATCATCACGCATATAAAAATCGCAAACAGGATCATTATGATCTGCTTTCCTCTGCGCGCTTTGGTTTTTTTGCTTTTTGCGTTTTTCTTTTCATTTCTCTCAGGACGGTTTTGCATGATCGCCCTCCTCAAACTCTATAGTCTTCTTCATTTTATCCCAAAATTCGCAAAAAAACAAGTCCCATAATAAAATTTGTCACATTCTTCAATGCCTTGACTTTTTAGTAAAAGTTGGATATACTATATATAGTGGATTATTATACTCAAAATACACAAACTGTGTGAGGAATATTATGGCAAAGAAACAATCTTACGGCAACGACAGCATCAGCTCGTTAAAGGGAGCTGACCGCGTGCGCCTGCGTCCGGGTGTTATTTTCGGCTCGGACGATATTATCGGCTGTCAGCATGCGGTATTTGAAATTTTATCGAACGCCATCGACGAGGCGCGCGAGGGACACGGCGATCTGATCATCGTCACGCGCTACGAGGACAGAAGCATCGAGGTCGAGGACTTCGGCCGCGGCTGCCCTGTCGATTGGA
>CAYVLD010000006.1:24797-28352 GCA_964452205.1 uncultured Oscillospiraceae bacterium | reverse complement strand
GAACCTTATCCGCAACGGTCAGCTTCGGCAGAATCAGCCGCACAATCATCGACTTCGCCGCATCCATTCCGCTGTCCAAAAAAGCCGCTGCGATCAGCGATTCCATCACATCGCACAATATACCCGACCTATGCCGTCCGCCGCCCTGCGCTTCTCCGTGTCCAAGCAGCAGATAATCACCCAGATGCAGCTCCTCTGCCACATCCGCAAGATTTTTTTCGCACACGAGATCGGCTCTGATCTTCGTAAGCTCACCTTCCAGCTTATTCGGAAAAGTACGATAAAGATACTCCGCCGTCACAAAACCCAAAATGGAATCTCCCAAAAATTCCAGCCGCTCATAGCTTCTCAGATTGTCCTTATACGTTTCATTGGCATAAGACGAGTGAGACAGAGCCGTTTTCAGCAGTTCCTTATCTCGGTAAGTATAACCGATCGCCTTCTCAAGCTTCGTCCACATGCTGCTTCTCCCTCGGCAGTGTCATTGACGACACATTTTCCTTGATCGCTTCGCAGAAACCGCACTGTGCTGCGTTGATCGCCTGTCGGATCGAGCCACGCATGCCGACAGCGTCAGACGAACCGTGTGCCTTGATAACGGGCTTGGAAATACCGATGATCATCGAACCGCCGATATTACGGTAGTCCATGTTGGATTTGAGATTCTTAATGCCCTTCATGCAGCAGAGCGCACCGATCTTGGAGATCAGATTCCTGCGGAAAATGCCGTTTAGCTGATTGGACATATATTTTGCCGTGCCCTCGACCGCCTTGAGGAAGATATTGCCCGAATAACCGTCGGCAACGATAACATCAACCTCGCCGCCGACCGCGTCGCGCGCCTCTACATTGCCGATAAAGTTAATAAGACCTTTTTCTCCCGCTTCTTTGAGCAGCACATAGGCCTCCTTGCGCAGATCATCGCCCTTACATTCCTCTGTGCCGTTATTCAAAAGTCCCACACGAGGATTCTTCTTCTTGAGCGCATGCTGTGCATACAGCGCACCCATGCAGCCGAACTGGAGCAGAAATTCAGCCGTGCAAGAAACATTCGCACCTGCATCGACCAAAATCGAGCCGTTGCCAAGCGGAATGACCGGCGCCAAGGCTGCTCTGCGAATGCCTCGTATGCGTTTGACCAAAAGCGTCGCAGCCGTCAAAAGCGCACCGGTATTACCTGCGGAAATAAACGCATCTCCCTGACCGTCAGCAAGCATTTTTAAGCCCAGCACCATTGAAGAATTGCGGTGCTGCTGAACGACCTTTGCAGGATCGTCATGCATTTCAACCACATCGTCCGCATTTGCGATCTCTACGCCGTCCGGCAGGGTATCCCAGCCGTTTTTGCGCATGCAGTCAAGAATTTCTTCCCCTCTGCCCACCAAAACAAGCTGTATGCCAAACTCCTTGGCAGATTGCAGCGCGCCTATCACGATCTGTTCCGGCGCATTGTCACCGCCCATTGCATCGATGATGATTTTCATGCTTTTCCCTCATTTCTCATTGTCTCTATAAGCGCAAGCGCACGGTTGGCAATGGTAAGATTTTTATTTGCTTTTCCCTTCACACGCTCTGTCAGCGGCGCGATAATGCCGAAATTGATATTCATCGGCTGGAAATTGACCACCGATTGATCGCTGATGTATTCGGCAAGTGCGCCGATTGCAGTCAAATTCGTAAAATTCGGCAATTCTTGCCCTTTCAGACGGGCAGCCATGCACACCGCAGCAAGATAGCCCGATGCGCACGATTCCACATAGCCCTCAACGCCCGTCATCTGACCCGCAAAGGCAACCAGCGGATTGTTACGGTCTGCATAAGTGCGATCGAGCAGCTTGGGGGAATTTAGGAAGGTATTGCGATGCATCACGCCGTAGCGGACAAATTCCGCCTCACGCAGCGCAGGGATCATGGAAAATACACGCCGCTGCTCCGGAAAGCGCAGATGCGTCTGGAAACCGACGATATTATAAATACTGCCGGCAGCATTGTCGCGGCGAAGCTGAACGACCGCATAAGGCTCTCTGCCCGTCTTCGGGTCGCGCAGACCGACCGGCTTGAGCGGTCCGTAACGCAGCGTATCCTCGCCGCGGCGCGCCATTACCTCAACAGGCATACAGCCTTCAAAGACATTCTTATCCTCAAAGCCGTGCACCTCCGCCTCCTCGGCATTGGCAAGCTCCTTGACAAACGCTTGATACTCCCAGCGTTCCATGGCGCAGTTGATATAATCCGCGCTGCCTCGGTCATAGCGCGAGGCAAACCATGCACGATCCATATCGATGGAATCCAATGTTACGAGGGGCGCGGCAGCATCGTAAAAATGCAGATACTCCGAATTACCGAAATACTCCGCAATCGCATCACTCAGCGCGTCACTCGTCAAAGGTCCGGTCGCAACGATCACGGGGCCTTCCGGAATTTTGGTAACTTCCTCACCGATGACCGTAATGAGCGGGTGGCTTCTGATTTTCTCGGTGACAAGGGAGGAAAAACCATAGCGGTCAACTGCCAGACAGCCGCCTGCCTCCACCTTAGTCGCGTCCGCACATTGCATAATCAGGCTGTCCAAGCGCCGCAGCTCCTCTTTGAGCAGACCAACCGCATTTTCCAGACGGTCTCCGCGAAGACTGTTGGAGCAAACAAGCTCGGCAAAATCCTCGCAATGATGCGCAGGCGACATTTTTTTCGGCTTCATCTCATAGAGCGTTACCGAAAAGCCGCGCTCTGCCAACTGCCACGCAGCCTCACTGCCGGCAAGGCCTGCGCCGATGACTTTTACCTCTGTCATGATTTTTTCGTCCTTTTTTTCTTCGTCTGTGCAGGCTCTTCCCGTGCCTGCTCGACAGTTTCGGTCGTCGCCTTCGGCATCCTGCGCTTGTAGCCGCGCTTATCCTCGGGAAGGAAGTTCGGGCACTCCTCATTGATGCAGAAGGGCTTCATCTGACCCTTTCCGGAACGCTTAAACATCGTCTGTCCGCAGCTCGGGCAATCATTTGCCGTCGGCACGTCCCATGTCATAAAGCCGCACTCGGCTCCGCGTTCACAGGCATAATATACATAGCCCTTTTTGCTCTTACGCTTGAGCATCGTGCTGCCGCACTTCGGGCAGCGTCCGGGCATTTTTTCAACAATTGCCTTGGTATTCTTGCAATCCGGGAAACCCGGGCAGGCTAAGAAGCGGCCGAAACGTCCGATTTTAACAACCATCCGGCTTCCGCAAATTTCACAAACCTCGTCGGAAACCTCATCGGGCACCTTAATGCGCTTGCCCTCCAAAGCCTCCTCTGCTTCAACCATTTCCTGATGGAAGCTGCCGTAAAAATCGCGCAGAACCTGCTTCCAATGGATATTACCGTCTTCGATCTCGTCGAGGCGTTTTTCCATATTCGCGGTAAATTCCACGTCAATTATATCGCTGAAGCGCTCGATCATCAGATCGGTCACGACCTCGCCCAGCGGTGTAGGGGACAGACGCTTGTCCTTTTTGATAACATATTCTCTGTCCTGAATGGTCGCAACGATCGAAGCATAAGTAGAAGGTCTGCCGACCCC
>CAYVLD010000006.1:0-24787 GCA_964452205.1 uncultured Oscillospiraceae bacterium | reverse complement strand
GACCCCCTTGTCCTCCATCGCCTTGACAAGTGTCGCTTCCGTATAGCGTGCAGGAGGCAGCGTAAAATGCTGCTCCTTGGCAGTCTTCTCGCACGTCAGGTGCTCTGAGCCGTCCAGATTCGGAAGATTGTTCTGCTTTTCCTCCGTTTCATCGTCGCGACCCTCTTCGTAAATGGCGGTAAAGCCGGCAAATTTCAACACCTGCTCACTTGCGCGGAAGGTATGCCCTGCACATACGGTATCGATCTGCACGGCATCATAACGTGCATCTGCCATTTGGCTGGCAACAAAGCGGCTCCAAATGAGCTTGTAAAGACGGTACTGCTCCTTGGTCAGGCTTCCCTTGATCTCCTCAGGATCCAGCCGAACGTTGCTCGGGCGAATCGCCTCATGCGCATCTTGCGCACCTTCCTTCTTTCGGAAGCGGCGAGGCGAACCGGGATAGTACGTCTGTCCATAGCGCGAGAGGATAAAATCCCTTGCCGCTGCAAGCGCCTCCTCGGAAATGCGCAAAGAGTCCGTTCTCATATAGGTAATCAGACCCACGGTGCCCTCGCCGTCAATATCAATGCCTTCATAAAGCTGCTGCGCGATCGACATGGTGCGTCTGGGCGTCATGTTCAGCTTTCTCGATGCCTCCTGCTGCAAGGTCGAGGTAATGAACGGCGGTGTCGGAGAACGCCGTTTTTCCGAGCGTTTGATGGAATCGATCAAAAATTCCTTACCCTGAATGTCCGCAATCACCTGATCAGTCTGCTCACTGCTGCGAAGTTCGCACTTTTTTGTATCGCCGTAATAGCGCGCAACAAAGCTGCCCTGCTTGCCGATGCACTGCAAATATGCGTCCAGCGTCCAATATTCTTTCGGCTCAAATGCCTGTATCTCGCGCTCACGCTCGACCACCAGACGCGTAGCAACCGACTGCACACGGCCTGCCGAAAGTCCGCGGCGGATCTTCTTCCACAAAAGCGGACTGAGCTGATAGCCGACAATACGATCCAAAACACGTCTCGCCTGCTGCGCATCGACCAGATTCTCGTCAATGCTGCGCGGCGAAGCTATGCTGTTTAAAATTACATTTTTCGTGATCTCATTAAAAGTGACACGCTTCGTATTCTTCTCAGACAGCTCCAACAGCTTCATCAAATGCCATGAGATCGCCTCGCCCTCACGGTCAGGGTCAGTTGCAAGGTAGATCATATTTGCCCTCTGAGACAACGCTCTGAGTTCAGAAATCAGCTCTTCCTTTCCTTCCAGAGGACGATAGTCCGGTTCAAAGTCATTATCGATCTGAACACCCATTACACTTTTCGGAAGATCTCGCAAATGTCCCATACAAGCTCTGACCTCATAATCAGAGCCGAGATACTTACCAATCGTTTTTGCCTTCGACGGCGACTCTACAATCACCAGATTTGTTCCCTTAGCCATGCAGGAACCTCCAACTCAAATTCTTACAAAATAATTTGCACCCTGCTTTTTCGCAAGCTGCTTGATCTGAAGCATCGTCATAGCTGCCGTCACGCGGCTTGCAGCCATGCCCGATGCCGAAACGATCTGATCGATATGCTCCGGCTCGTCAGTAAGCAGAGCAAGAACCGTTCGTTCATCCTCCGACAAATCTGCAGGAGGCTCTTTCTCTTTAATATAAGTCGTTTTCGGCGGATTGTCAACGGATTTTTTGTCGTTTGTCTCCGCATGAAACACCGGCGAATACACAGGCAGCGACAGTCCGTAGCGCACCGTGAAAATTTTCTCTATCGTGTTTTTATTTCTGCCATCGATCAATTTATCCGGGAAAAGATGCACATAATTCTGCAAAATCTCCCATCCGTCTGTCACAAGCTCCGCACCGTCACGCAGAAGCTCATGATTTCCCTCGCATTGCTTTGCGCCGATATTGGCAGGAATGGTATAAACGTCGCGCCCTTGCTCAAGAGCAAGATTTGCTGTAATCAACGCGCCGCTGCCCTTCGGTGCTTCAACCACGAGCGTTCCTACGGAAAGGCCGCTCATAATACGGTTTCTCCGCGGAAAATTGCCGCGCTCAGGCCCCGTACCGGGAGGAAACTCCGTGATCATGCAGCCGTGTTTTTCAACTTCGCGAAAAAGCCACTGGTTCTCCTGCGGATACGGACGGTCAAACGATGATCCCAACACGCAAAGCACAGGCACAGCCGAATCAAGTGCGCCTTGAATCGCCATCGTATCAATTCCCCTCGCTCCGCCTGAAACCACAATGCCGCCGGAAGATGCGATCAATCTTGCAAACTGCTTGGCATGCAGAAGACCGTAGGCACTGCATTTTCTCGTGCCAACGACCGCAATCACCGCTTCCTCATCGATCCTCGGCATCGTTCCGCGATAATACAAAAGCGCCGGTGGATCTGCGATATTGCGCAAACGCATCGGATAATTCTCATCGGCATATGTCAAGATGGAAATTCCCTGACTGTCACAATCCTGCAAGATTCTCTCTGCATCAGAAAGATCCTTATCCAGCACCGATTCCAGCCATCTTTGCTGAAACTCGGGTACATCCTCGCACTGCGCTTTCGTAAGCTGATATATTGCCTCGGCCGTGCCGAACAGGCGCAGCAGCGCAGCTTGTCCGCGCGTTCCGATTCCTTTGCGAGTCGTTAGCCAAATCCAATGAACCAGCATTCTATCTCTCTCTTTACTGAATTATTTTATCATCTGCCACATCACAATGGCTGCCGCAACGCCGGCGTTTAAGGACTCACAGCGCGGCTGCATCGGGATGATGAGATGCTGCCTCGCAGCATCCAAGAGCTCGCCGCAAATTCCCTGACCCTCGCTGCCGATCACAACCAGAAACTGTCCCAGATCAACGCTGCGCAGATCTACCGATGACTCCGACAGCGCAGTTGCCGCAATCGGCACGTCGCACTGCAGAAGCTGCTGCCTCGGAATGCTTTGCGGCATGGTGCGGAAAACCGCTCCCATGGAAGCTCTGATTGTCTTCTCGGAAAACGGATCCGCGCAATCGTTTGTCAACAAAACCGAAACCCCGAATGCGTCGGCTGTGCGCAAAATTGTCCCAAGATTTCCCGGATCTTGGATGCGGTCAAGCACAAGCGTCCCCGGCGCTACAACAGGCTGTTCTTCCTTTGGAAGGCAGCATGTGAAAATGACGCCCTGCGGTGTCTTCATGCTTGAAACGCTCTGCATCAGAGATTCGGGAATCTCAACCAAACGCACATTTTCGGGAAGAATCGGACATTTTTGCACATCGGTGACGATCACCGTTTTAAGCCGCGGATACCATTGCAGCGCCTCATGAAGCAGTTTCCAGCCATCTGCAACAAATTCACCGCATTCCTCTCGATAGGCACGCGAGGATTGCAGCTTCTTGATATGTCGCAGCAGCGGATTTTGCGCACTTGTGATACGTTCGGTCTGCAACACTCTCACCTCATAAAATATTATCTTTTTTACTATATCACATTTGAAAATGAATTGCAAGTAGGCACTTTGTTTCTTCCGGACGCAAAAAATGAGGGTAGGATTCGAAAATCCTACCCTCTCAGAGTTCTTATTACTGACCGGTTGCAGTCATATACGAAGCAACAGAATCGCCATATGTCAGCATCGCATTGGCCATTGCAATTTCAGCCTCCGTCGCATCGGTTTTCACACGAGTAGCTGCAACATAGCTTTCAACGCTCCATGTCAACTTCTGCGATACAAGCGTAGTGCCGTCATACAGTTCAATCGTAATGAGCTTTCGCATATCTCTTGCGCCGACATCGTCATAAATCGCCTGGCACAGCTTGCCGCTATTCAAAATAGTGGCCGAGAGCTTTGCAAGAGCCGTACCGGTTTCTGCATCCTTGATGATGTAGTACATGTCGGAGGTGGAGGTCGTTGTATAAACGCAGTTGATATACAGCATAACCTTGGATTGAAGCGAAACACTGCTGATCAGGCGCTTGCCGGTACCGCTGCTGGCTGTATAATCCGTTGCCGCAGGTACAGTCTCAGTCGCATAAGCAAGCTGCGCCGCCGTCAGATCTGCATTGACCAGATTGTCTGTATCATAGCCCAAACGAACCTGCGCTACCGCGCCGTAGTTCAGCATATCAACAGCCATCGTCTTCAACTCTGTGATCGAACTGCTATCATCGATCTTGCCGATCAAGTAGCTCTTAATGGAGCTCGATTGCGTGTTGCCGTAATGAATCGTGCCATCGGCCTTCACCGCATAGAGCGTTGCGCTGAACACATCGCCCATATTCTTTGCGTTAATGCCGGTATAGGTCGCCTGATATGCAACAATCGCACCCGTCGTAGAGTTAATGACCTGCGTCATTTCCGTCATGTCTTCCTCAATGCCAAAGGTCATTGTCACAGGCTCGCCATCGGCAACAGCCTTCGTTATTACCAGGTAGAAGCTCTCAAAGCTTGAGACCTTTGTCGTCATAACGGTATAGCGCACCTGCATTTCAGCGCCGGCGCTGATACTCATAATGAACGACAGGCTGGTATCCGGTACCGCGGAGGGCTCGCTGCTCTCAACAGCACCGCAAACACAGCTTCCGTCCGCGAAGCTATGTGCTTCGCTTACGCTGTAACCACAGGCTCTCGAACAACTGATGGTATGCGTGCTTCCGCTGTTGGTATAGACATACTCATGCCCTAATGCCGCAATGATTACGAAGGATTCCGGCAGAGTGTATTGGCCGGCAGCATCTGCGAAGTAGCCATTACAATTTGCGCAGTACCAGTGCTTGTTACAGCCGCTTTGTGTGCAGGTTGCCGCCGTTGCAGGCACTTCGGTAATGCTGTGACCCGTGGCAGGGAGTACAGTTGTACTGATCGTCTCAGAGCAGGCGTTGCACGTTACGGTCACGCTGCCGGTTTGCGTACAGGTCGCATTGACCGTAGTGGTGGTTGTGTCGGTGTGTGTACACTGCGTCTGAGCAACTGCGCCGCAAACGCAAACATTGTCCGTATAAACGCAGCTCTCCGTTGCATTATAACCACAGTCATTGTTGCACACGGCCTCATGTGTACCGTTACCGTTGTCGGTATAAGTACAATTATGTCCAAACGGTTCGGTGAAATTGGAGGTGTAGCTGTCACCACAGTCGGAACAGGTATGCGTTGTATAGCCTTGCTCGGTGCAGGTCGGTGCAGTTATAACGCGGGTGTAGAAATGTCCGCTGGCAGCAATTTCCACCGTCTTTGTGCCTGTACAGGTGTAGCAGGTGTAGAGCATCGTGCCGGTCTCGGTACAGGTGGGCGAAACAGAAATCTGACCGTCATCCCAAGAGTGTCCGACTGCAGCAATCGCGATCGCTTCCTGCGTGGTTGTCTTGCTGCAAAGCTCATCTGCAAAATAGCAATCACAGTCAGCACAATACCAGTAAGCAACGTTGCCGCTCTGCGTACAGGTCGGATCCGTTGCCTCATAAGCAAACGGGTCGTGTCCATAGGCATCCAAAGTTTCGGAGGTGATCGTCTGGCTGCAATCCTGGCAGACAACAATCTCTGAACCACTGGTCGTGCAGGTGGGCTCGACAATCGTCGTTGTGGTGTTGATATGCAGGCAGCCATCATACTTCTTATAGAAGAACATCTTATAATTGCCCGTGTTCGTGTTATCAACGCAGTTGACCAGCGGAGAATAATTGTCAGAATCCTCCAGCGTATCCCAGTCGGTTCTCAGCGAGAGATAGTATGCACTATTATGCTTGACGGCAAAATACCCCTCTGTCGTACTGAAATCCGCCGTCCAAGTCGTTGCGGTATACTCACCAAGCAGAAGATCGTTGCCTGTATCATGATAAAGCGATTTGGAAGAATCTGTCGTGAGGGTAAAGCCGGAAGCCGTGCCGCTCAAAATCCAAACAAGGTTTGCCGTATCGGTGCCTTCCAAATAGATCTCATCGGGAAGCGAATCAAAATTCATACCGTAGGTGCCCAACGCATTGTGGTTGCTATCCTGCTGCAGGCCGAGTCCGTAGTAGGCATAATCACCGATATAAGATCCACCGTCAGCTTTGGCAATGATAATGTAACGATCTGTCGTAAGATCTGCGCTGCTCGTAACAAGCTGGAAGCATTCCAGATCACCACCGCTGCAGTACATGCATGCCAAGCCGATGATCGTACATTCTTCCGTCACGGAATAATCGCAAGCCGCGCAGGAGGCATAATGCCAGCCCTCTTCCACCCACTGATATTCCAGTGTGTGCCCCGAAGAGAGCAGCTCGTTCTCACCGACGACCTCGCCGCAATCGGAGCAATAAATGGTCTCAACACCATTTGCCGTACATGTCGGCTCGGTAGTCACCGTGGTACGGTTGGTATGCAGGCAGGTTGCCTCGCCCTCAACCGGTAGCAGGACGATGTCCTTACGCTGCGAGCTCGCATTTGTATACCATGCGAAGTAATTGTTTGACGATGTGTTATTCAAGGACAGGTAACGAGGTAAATCGTTCTCGACAAAATAGATATTGACGATCTTATTACCGTCCGTTGCTTCGCCGCTCAAGCCGATGGTCAGCTCATAAGCGTTGAAAGTATCGGCAAATGCGCCGGAATTTTCACTGGCGTTTGCATCGACCTCCCACGCAAGGCAGTTGTCGCCTGCAAGTCCTTCCGCAAAAATACGATAGGTGCCTGCTTCGTTTTTCTCGATGACATAAACCTTATTGGAAATCGGAGCTGTGATAACGCTGGGCAGCGTTGTCAAGCCGGAATCCTCAGAGGCATAACGCTTTGTGCTCGAGCCGACGAGGTCAAAGGTCATATAATGATAGGTGCTGCCCTCTGCGCTGCGAACCGTTGCGAAATAGTATCTGCCGGAATAGTCGTTTTCAGGCTCCGGATTTCCGCAAAGATAGCAGGCAAGATTGGAGTAAATGCAGCCACTCGTGCCTTCCTCATAACCGCAAGTCTCGCAGGAGACGGTATGCGTGGCATCGGCGTTGGGCGTGTAAATAATGCTGTGGCCGGTTGCCGGATAGCTCGTCCACGAAACCACCGTTCCGCAGGTATTACAGGTACTGCTGGAGGTGCCGCTTTCAATACAAGTGGTGGGAATCGCCGTTTCTGTTACGGACGAATGTGCACATGCCTTATACAGATTCATGTAAATATGGCCGGCAGGGCTGGTGGTGACCGCCACACCGCCGAACATGGGATAACCGTTCGAACCGTAAGTTGCGCTGTCATCGCGCAACGAAATATAATAGCTGTTGGCGCTGATATGGAAGCCGTGTTTCGTGGTCGAATATACACTCGCTGCCCAGGTCGTTGCCGTAGAGCTGAGGTTGAGTCTTGCAGCAGAGGAACTGTTTCCGAGATAAGTTCCTGCGCTGTTGACGAGCGTGAATGCTGTGCGGCTGCCGGACATCGTCCAAACAAGGTTCGCAAGATCCTTCGCATTGAGCGTGATGGTCTGCGGAAGCTCCGTTTCACCTAAGCTCTCAGAGGTCATGTAATAGTAGCCGCTCTCCTGTGAAGTGGTCATCGCGTAGAAGGCGTTATTGGTGTTGATTGCCTGCGAAACAATGATATAGTCACCCGCAGTAACCTCGTCCGCAGATTCTACCAGAGTAAACGTCGATTTGACATAGTCCGCAGGGTCTCCGACCGGAAGCAGCTCGATGTCAAAATAGTCCTCGGTATTATTCGTCAAATTGCTTGCCGCATACGCGCCGAAGGTATGATAGGTATCTGCGCGGTAAGAAAGCACTCTGACCGTAGATGCGCTCAGCGTAGCCGCAGCCGTAATGCGATAACTGCCGTTCGTCCCCTGCGTAATGCTCCAATCGTAAGCAGTTGAAGCGCTGTAGCCCAGGTTGGTGCTGCTGGTGTATCTTAAATAGCCGGTGTCATTCTTAATGGTGTAATAATCTCCGTTTGCCGCAATGCTGACGATGTAATCCTCAGCATCTTCCGTAGCAACACAGCCATTGCTGACCGTGATACCGGTACCGTCAATTTTCGACTCAAAGTAGTTTGTCATTGCATAGTAAGTGCCATTGACAAAGGCCGCAATGACATAATCGCCGTCAGCAACCTTGAAAGTATCTGTGGTATCCTCTTCACCGCTGTCATCATCTGCAATGGGAAGAATCTCAATATCATAATAATCCGTTGCGCCGGCAGTCACATTGCTCAGAGAATAGCCTCCGAAACGAGTGCTGTCCGTTGTATTCTGGAACGCAAGACCACGGGTATTATCCGTAGAGGCCACCGCGCGATAGGTGCCGTTCGTGCCGGAAATGATCGCCCAACTGTACGCGCTTGTCGAAGAACCCAAATTCGTTCCGCTGACATAGGACAGATAGTTGCTGCCGCTGCTGATCGTATGATAGCTGCCGGAAGCCGTGATCGTCACGCGGTAGCCGTCAGCATCCGCAGAAGCCACCTCGCCATCCGTCACGGTAATGGTCGTTCCGGTTATTTTGGAGCCAAAGGTATTTGACATTGCATAATAAGTACCGCCGACATTCGCCGCAATGACATACTCGCCGTCGGCAATGCTGACCGTGCTGACAACGCTCTCCGTCGTTTCGCCGGAGTCGCCGCCGGAATCACCGACACTCAGAAGCTCGAGGTCATAATAGCTCGTGCTGCCGGCCGAGGCATTGCTCGTTGCATACGCACCAAAGCGGTTATAGCTGCCTGCGCTGAAAATGATCGCTCTGGTCGTCGTTGCTGCAGAAGCGATTCGATAGCTGCCGTTTGTGCCGGTGCTGATCGTCCATTCGTAGGGCGAAGTGTCGGTGGAGAGATTGGTGCTGCTGGTGTATTTCAGATACTTCGTTCCGTTAGAAATCGTAAAATTACTTCCGGACGCAGCGATCGTCACAACGTAGGCGGCCGCATCGGTTTCGGAAACCATACCATCCGTTACAGTAATCTGCTCACCCAAAATTTTTCCGCCGGACATGGTAAAGCTGTTGTTCAGCGCGTAATAAACGTCTCCTACTTTCGCCGCAATGACATAGGAACCTGCGGAAATGCTGCGCGTGGCAGCACTCGAAGCCTGCTCCTGCGTATGCGAATGCGCCGCTGCACCGTGCATAGGCAGCAGCGTGAACAGCATAACCACTACCAACAACGAAGCCAGAAGCCTCTGAACTGTGTTACGCATAATATCTCTCCTTTGAATGTTTATTGGTACAAGGATCTACCTGTATGATTATACCACTTTACCGTAGAAAAGTCCATAACAAAATCTCTTTTTCTAATATTTTTGCAGAAATCATTCTGCGCCGTCACTTTATTTGATACTTACTTTTATCAGATCTCGAATGCCTGATCCGTAGCAAAGAAATATAAAAGCCGCTGCTTGACAGGCATTTCAAAAATACGCGCGAGCGCACGGCTGTAAGCGTCGATCTGTCCGCGATAGCGCTCCGCACGCACCGCTTCCTCACCTTGCGCGATTCGATCGGACTTAAAATCGATCAGCACAAGTCCGTCGTCTTCGATCAGACAGCAGTCGGCCACGCCCTGCAGCATCACTTCATCGTCCTGCAACTGTGCATGGTATGTTTTGCCGTCTTCCAAAACGGTGAATTTAAATTCGCGCACGATATTTTTGCAATTGCGGACTTTTCTCCCTGTTTCAGAAAGGAAAAAGCGCAGAACTTTCTCTGCCGGCACAGCCTTTGCCTGCTCCTGAGTCATGCGGCCTTCGAACACCATACGACTCAGCTCCTGCTCGATTTCCTGCTCGCTCGTACATCGCTCGAAGCGAAGCTGCTCCATCGCAAGATGGATCGCTGTTCCCTGCTGTGCTGCCGAAAGAGAGCGCATTTTGTCGAAGCACGGCTTGTCAAAACGGGGCTGCGCCGTCTGAATCGTAAATTCCGCCAGTTCCTCGTCCATTTCCCTGCCCTTCAACTGTGTTGCCGTCAGCTTGCTCGGAAGTGCTGTTGCACGCTCATGGGCGTAAGAATACGGAATATACGCCACCTCCTGCGCTGCCGTTTGTGCACTCTCCTCTTGAGCCTCCTGCGGTAAATAGCTTGCTGCATCATGATATGCGATCACCCACGGATACTCCGAAACGCTTCGCTCGATCGGGTAACCTCCCACCGCAAAAAGTGCTCCCGCCTCAGAACGGTTCATCGCGCACATCAAAACCCAATCGCCTAAGCTGCCGGCTCCGCCCACAAACGAGGCAAGCGGCGGCACGGTCATCTTCTCGGCAATTCCCTTGAGCTTTGATTTCATCTTCTTTCCGCACAGCGTCATGACCAGACGGCACTTTGCACGCGTCATCGCCACATACAAAACACGCATTTCCTCGCTGCGATTTTCCTTGCGGATACGGTCGGAAATGGCATCGCGCGCGACCGTGCTGTAAACCATGGCAGTTTCGGGGTTGTACAACCTCGTAGCAATGCCGAGCTCCGAGTCTACCAGCACATCTGCCATCAGGTCTTGATTATTAAACTTTTTATTCAGACCGGCGAGAAAAACCACGGGAAATTCCAGACCCTTTGACTTGTGCATCGTCATGATCCGCACCGCGCCTTTTTCTGCCGTTATTTCCGTGCTGATCCCGTGCTCCTTCTGCACTTGCAAATATTGCAGGAATCCGCTCAGATCATACCGATCCATGCTCTCGTAGCTTTTTACAAGACTGAGCATCATATCAAATTCGTCCTCGCTGTACGGATAAACCGTGCGCAGAAAGATGCGCTCATCAATTTCGTCCAGCAGCGTCCGCAGCTCCGCTTGTGCTGCAATGTCGCGTAATGTGGAGATAAGTTCAGCAAACGCCCTTCCCTTTTCGCTGCATTTCAGCGCATCGAACAGAAAACCGCTGCGTCTTTGCGCACGCGCTGCCGCAAGCTCGTCCGCCGTAAATCGGAATAAAGGCGAAAACGCCACAGTCAAAAGAGGAATATCCTGATACGGATTGTCCAGAACCTTCAGTAAAGCGATCAGCGTGCAGATCGCTTCACTTTCAAAAATATTCTCATTTCCGCAGACACAGCGTATACCGTATCGCTTGAGCGCAGAAATATAGATCGGCGCAGCGCGTTTGACGCCGCGCATCAAAATCGCAATGTCATCCGCTTCGATAGGACGGGTTTGACCATCGAGCGTGATCGTCTGCCCTTGGCGAAGCATATCTGCAATTCGGTGCGCAACGAACTCCGCTTCCAGCTCATCGTTGGAAAGATGCTGCTCGCTTGGAACGTCATCCATATCAAGACAATGCAGCTCAATAGGCTGTCGTCCATGCGGTTTTTGCGAGGTTCTGAGCGCCTCCGCATCGCCGTAGCGCAAACCGCCAACGCGTTTTGACATCAGCAGGCGGAACAGATCGTTTGCAGCCGAAAGCACCTCAGGGCAGGAACGGAAGTTATCCGACAGCAGAATCTTGCGCGGCTGACCCTCCTGTGCCTCGGTGTAATTCGGATAGCTCTCATAGCGGTTGAGGAAGCACGTCGGGTCAGCCAGACGGAAACGGTAAATCGACTGCTTCACATCGCCCACCATAAACAGATTCCCCCGATAAGCCACCGTGCCGAAAATCGCATCCTGCACCGCATTTGTGTCCTGGTACTCGTCAACCATCACCTCAACGTAGCGCTGTGCAATCTGCTTCGCCGCGCCCGTCGGCCTGCCCTGTTTGTCTGTCAAAAGGCGCAGCGCCTCGTGCTCCAGATCTTGATAATCCAGCGTGCGGTGAGAACGCTTTTCCTTTTTGTAATACGCATCGTATTTTTTAACGAGCTTTAAAAGACCGCAAATCGCCTCCGAAGTGATCTGAATATCGTTCAAAACATCCTCGGTCGAAAGCGAAAACAGGCTCATCTTGCCGCGCAGATCCGTCCGAACGATCTCACGAATTTTCTTCACGCGGTCTTTCAGCTCTGCATCGGCAGGATTTCGCACCGTCTTCAGCTTGGAAAAATCATGCGGCGTTGCCTGAAGCTCCTGCCATGTTTTCGCTTGCATCAAACGACGGATCATTTGCAGATCATCATTAAAATTCAGCGCATAGGGCTGCAGGGTCGCATCTGCTTCGATCATCTTCAGCGCCCGAAGAACGGACTGTTCATACTCCTGCAGCGCCTCCTGCATAACATCGAAATGATATTTCCCCCAAACGGTTTGGATCGGATCCTCACACGCATCTACCTTCACACTCTTTTCCAGCTCGGAGATACGAGCCTGCGGATCCTTCCAGCAGTTGACGCTGTTGTAAACCTTATAAATCAGTTGCGGCAGATTTCGGTCATCCCGACCTGCACCCATCGTATCGAGCGTGAGCATGATCTGTTCATCATCACGCTGCGCGTAAACCTCATCGAGCGTTGTCTGCATCGCCTTTTCGCGCAGAAGACTCGCCTCACTTTCGTCCATCGTCCGAAAATCAGAAGGCAGCTCCAATTCGTGAGCAAATTCCCTCAAAATCGTTCCGCAAAAGGAATGTACCGTAGAGATCTGCGCCAGATAAACCCGATTCATCTGCTGCTGCAGATGGCGGTTGTCAGGTCTCTGCGCAAGAAGCTTGCTAAGCTGCGCAACCATTTTTCCCCGAAGCTCAGCAGCCGCAGCCTGCGTATATGTAATCAGCAAAAACTCATCGATATTATGTCCTTCGGAAACAAATTTCAAGACGCGGTCGATCAAAACCTTCGTCTTTCCCGATCCGGCTGCCGCCGAAACCAGCAGAACGCCGCCGCGATCATCCACGACAGCCTGCTGCTCCGTTGTCAATACAATTTCCGACATTATTTCACCTCCCTGATCGCATCCCAAAACACCGCCGGGTCCTTGATCGTAGCGATCCAACGCCTGTCAAAGCGTTCCTGACATATTTCCGCATACGAGCAGCGGCCGCAGGCATTGGTATATTCATCAATATAGAACGGATTTGCTTCAATCTCGCCGTCGGACAGTTCATCGGCAAGTGCCGCAACCGTCTGAAATACAAAGCGCTCCAAACGCTCAAACTGCTCCTTTGTCGCATAGAAGTCCGCTGACGGAAGCAGGACGGGATTATCTCCCGGCTCCATTGCCTGCAAAACAGGCTCGCTTCCTAAGATCATGCCGCTGCGGCGTTCGCTTTCCAAGCGTTTTGCCTCTGCTTTCTTGTCATATTTTCCGTCAATCGACACTTTTTTTACATTCGCAAGGAAGTACAAAACCCCTGCGCAATGAAGCTCCTGCCCGGCCAGATCAATCCCGCTCCGACGCATCGCAAACAGATACAGCAGCATTTGCAGTCCAATACCGTTTAAAACCTTTTCCAACGAGAAGCCGGCCTTACCCGTCTTGTAGTCCACAACTCTGACATAGAGCCGGTCGCCGTCTTTCCAGACATCGGCGCGGTCGACAACTCCGTCTAAATACGCCGTCATCTTCTGACCGACAATTTTCACCGACGGCATCTGCTCGCCGCTGCCGAATTTCATCTCAAACCACTTGGGCTCAAACAAGCTGTTTGACATCTCCTGCCAAAGCCGCTCAACGATCCTTCTGACCTCTGCAAAGCTGCGGCGGAACAGATATTCCGCACGCTCCGTCTGCCACAGGTCTGCCAAAACCTCCTGCGTGTACCATTGCATGCGTTCCTCTGCGATTTGCATCATCCGCTGCAGCGTGACTGTATGGAAACCGCCCTCGTCCATGACCTGGCGGCAGCTATGCTCCAGCACATCGTGGACAAACGTGCCAAAAATCGACGGATCCATTTTCGCCTGCTTTCGTTCCTGCGCCTTCAAGCCGTACTCAAGGAAATATCCAAAACGGCAGGAAGCAAGCTTGTCGATTTTAGACGATGACAAGCGCAAGGTATCGCCATAAAGCTGCTTTACCGTCTGCTCACGCAATGAACCGAGCGTATGCTTCCGGGAAAGCCTCAGCGCCTCGTTGTGAACCGCGTTATCTTTTCCGATCAGCTCCGGATTTTTCAGCAAATAATTCAAATGATCGCGGTACGAACGTTCAATCAACGCTCGCTCCGATGTACAGTGCTTGGCATGCGGAAACAGTTTTTTCGCGCGCAGCAGGTAATACGATTCACGCTTTTCAACACCGCCGAAATACAGGCATTTTCTCGGTGTTTCGATCACGCCTGCAATCGCCGCAAGCTCGCGCTCTAAATTGGCTGTGACACACGGTGCAAGATTGATCCCAACGTTCAAAAGGCTGCTGCGTTCATGGTCAGTCAGCAAGCTTCGGTTGCTCTGCGCCGCAGGAAATGCACCCTCATTCGCTCCCAGCAGGAACAAATAATCGCTGTCGCTCCTTCTTTGCGAAAGCAGATTGCCGACATTCACGCTGTCAAGCGCCGCCGGAATCGTGCCGACCGAGCACTGACTCAGCGCCGTACGGAACATCTGATAGAAGCCCTCGGGTGTTCGCACGCTGCTGCCCAAAACACCATACATCTGTTCAAGCAGTCTGCACACAATCGAATACACCTGGGCATATTGCTGCGCTTTTTGAAGCTCGTTGGCATCAAAAAGCTGCTTTGCCAGCACATTGAGCTGCTCATTCAAACCGATTTCGTCCATAAAGGCACTGAAAGCAAGCAGCATCTGCGCAGTATCTTGCGCCTTTCTGAGTCCATCGCGCAAATGGATCAGCGGCATCACATGCGCTTGGCGATCAGCGTTGAGCTCCTGCAAGAGTGCTCGCGCCCGTTCCTCATTTCTGCCGTCAAGTCCTTCCGGATCCTTCGTCCACGGCTGTTCCCACAAGCTGCCCTGAATATTCCAAAGCAAGACATAGTTCTCCAAGCGGTCGCATCGCTCGCGGGAAATGCGCAAAAATCCTGATTTCAAATAGGAAAGCACCGTTTGCGTTTCCATTCCGTCTACGGCTGCCTCCAATGCGGAAAGCAGCATATGTACCACACTTTGCCGCAAAATATCCGTGTCTCCGGCGTAATAGGCCGGAATATTCGCACGTCTGAAAACCGTCTGCAGAATCGGCCCATAGGTGTCGTAATCACAGCACGCAACCGTAATATCGCGATAGCGCGCGCCGTTTTGCACAAGGCGAAGGATTTCACCTGCTGCGCGGCGGCATTCTGTAACAGCGTTTCCTGCATCGACAAAAACAAGCTCCTCCGTTTCCGACGGATATTCGATATTCTCACCGATAAACAGCTTATTTCGCAGGAAATCAAGTGATGCACGTTGCTGTTCAGGCAGTATTGCGGTTTGTGTCTCGATCCCCATTTTTGAAGCAATTTGTATAAGCTCCTTGGCGGCTTTTCTTGCAGAAGCAAACTGCTGCGTCTGCGAATCAAGCGAATCGCAATGCAGCGCAACCGTAATGATCGCGCCACCGTTGAGAAGCTCAGCAATGATCTCACGCTCAACGCCGTTAAAATCGGAAAACGCGTCAATGTAGATGCACCTTCCCTGCGCAAAATCGCTGCCGTCGAGCTTGTGCAGCAGACGCGTCAGACGGCTTTCCGGATTTTGTCCCAAATTCGCGCAAACGCTGTCAAAGCTCTCCATCAAAAGCGCCAGCTCTTCCATCTTCACCGCAAGCACACCGCCCAGCTCCGGCGCAGCCGTTTTCAAACGCTCGGCATCGATGCAGAAGCTGCGCAGTTCCTCGATCGTTCCAATCAGCTTCAGCAAAAATGCAGGCTTGTCCACACTGGTTGCATAGAGCTTCAATCGCGAGCGTACCTGCTCTACCGCCAAGGACATCATCAAAAGCTTACCCGCTGCATCGGTCTGTGTTTCGGCAGCGCCGCCCAAAAGCGAAAACACACGCGAAGCCAGACGCGAAAAGCTCAGCACCTCCGCGAAGCGGTTGATCTTTGCACCGCCCTGCAGCGAGAGTTGTTTTTCCGCCATGTGGGAAAACTGCTCCGGCACAAGCAGGATCTGTCCTGTTTTTTCATTGGTGCAGATTTCCTGCAAAACGCGCTGTGTATTTAATTTTCGGTTCGTAGATAACCAAATTCGAAGCATAATATCGTCACCTCTTTTGATATTATATCATACCCATATCCGCAAACCAACCATAAAAACCTGCCTTTCGGCAGGTTTTTTGTTAAAAATCAAACAGCTCCTTGAGCCATTGCAGCGTTTTAAAGCGGAACGTATATTTCGTTTCACCGCCTGTGATCAAATCACTTTCCTCATCGTCAAAGCCGCCGACCTCCGCACACTCCTCGACTGCATCCGTCGTTGCGGCGCTGCAAAGGGACGGAAATACCACGCACCACCAGTTTTTCCCCTGCGCCGCGCCGATATTCACGCGCAAGGCAGGATACCGACCTGCCGGAAGCGTAAAGGTGTCATAATATCGAGTATCGAAGTATTCGTCGCACAGGGTAACGGAAATGCTTTCCGTACTGACCGAAGAAGCTGCCTGCGCGATTCGTTCCAAGTTTTGCTCAATGACGTTTTTCGCCTGCTGCGCATCCGTGCAGGAGTCTGTCAGCACACAGACCTCCTGCAGCACCGCATCACGCACCTGTAATTTATGCTGCTGATCCTCGGGGGAATCGGAATTGGCCACCACATGCAAACGCACGGTTTTTTGTGCAATATCTCGCTGCAGAAGGAAATTTTCCACCCCGAACAGCACAAAAGCCGCCGCAAACACCATAAAAGCCCAAAGAATGATTTTAAATTTCATAAAGAACACCGTCCATATGTAAGATTTTACTTACAGTATGGACGGTATTTTCAGATTTCATACTATTAAACCGTTTTTGCACAAAAAACCTGCCACGGACGCTCAGACAGCCGTTCAAACGCCGCGAAAGCAGCTTCCTCTGTCTCAAATACGCCGTAAACTGCCGAACCGCTGCCGGTCATCAATGCGCCGAGTGCTCCGAGCTGCAAAAGCTCCGCCTTGATCGCCTTGATCTCTGCATTGTCGGCCGCCTCCTCAAACACATTGCAAAGTGCCTTACCGACCGCAGGAACATCACCCTTCCTCAGAGCTACGCACATTGCCTGCGTATCCGGACGGTCTTTGATCTGAATCTGATCGAGCTTCGCATAGAGCTTCGGCGTGGAGAAGGATACTTCCGGCTTGCACACCACATAATATATCTCAGGCGATTTCGGAAGCCTTGTCAGGCGTTCGCCACGTCCCTCAGCCAAAGCGGTGTCCATCATCACGCAGAATGGAATATCCGATCCGATCGCCGCGCCCAGCTCCGCCAGCTTCTCCTGCGTAAAAGGGAAATTCTTCCAACGGTTGAGCGCACGCAAAACCGCCGCCGCATCCGCGCTCCCTCCTGCAAGCCCGGCCTCAGATGGGATCGTTTTCCTGATGCGGATCTCAATTCCATTCGGTTCCTCTTTGATTGCATCGAAGAATACACGCGCTGCCTTCCACACGAGGTTTCTCTCATCGAGTGGGATTCCCTCTCGGTCACATTTAATGCACCACGGAGCGCCGGTATCTAAAAAAATCTCGATTTCATCGCACAGAGAAATGCTTTGCATCACCGTGCAAATATCGTGATAGCCGTCGTCACGTTTGTTCAAAACATCGAGTGTCAGATTGATTTTGGCAAAGGCGCATTCGCTCAGGGAGATCATTTGATCTTTCTGCCTTCCAGGTAGTATCTCTTCTCGCGGCTGTGACCCATAGAGAAGGTCTTACGCGGCAGGATACCGTCTGCAATGACACCGCGGAAGAGCTGACTCTTCTCCATCGCAGGCAGGAGGAAACCGATGGCATTTTCCTGCTTGGCAAGTCCGATGAGCGCATCATCGTCGTGGATATAATCGATCTCACCGGCATTTTCCTTCAGGTACGCATCTAAGAAGCTCTGTAAGACACCGACAGCAAGCTGACTCTTGGACTTATCAAGATAGATCGTACCGCTCTCTTCTCCGATGTACCACTTGACCTCAAAACCGTCTTCGGCGCAAGCTTCCTTCTTAAGCGCCTCCAGCAAAGCCTTCGGATCGCACTTGACGATCACGCGATGGATCGGCTCAAACACCTGTGCATCATCGTGGATGTTTTCCAGCTCAACGAGGGCAAAGCGTGCAGGATGGTTTGAAAGATCCTTATCGGGATTCTGCGCCTTCAGCTCTTCATAGCAGGACTTCGCCGTAGCCAGAGAGTGGTTTCCGTCACCGACGGCAAATACCATCGGAACACCGTTGAGATCCGTATACTTCTTGCCGACATTGGCAGTATAGTCAGCCAAACGGGTGTTAAAAGCCTCTGCCTCGGCGCCGTCTACCAAATAGCCGACGATGCGGTTGCCGCCCTCCATCAGCTCAAAGTCATAGAGCTTGGTCAGCTTTTCCTTATTCTTTGCAATCGGCTCGATCAAAACCTTGTCATGATCGTCGCACAGCATCAAAATATGCGGCAGCTCGATCGGTGCATCACGGCGCACACGCATACGCGGCGGAATACGCTCGACAACGGTACGCTCCGTTGCGCGGATGGCAGAGGTAGAGCCGGTAGAATAATCATAGGCATCCAAATCGACCATGCCGACCAGTCCCGGACGAACGGTTCCGTTTTCCAGCGTTCTTTCTACATAGACCAGTGCATTGGGATAGGTCTTGAAAACATTCTTCTTCAAATAATCTGCCATCGTTGCATTGATAAGCGCTGTATGCTCAGCCTCCTTCTCGGTACCCAGCTCGGCCTCGGGCAGGATCAGATTGATGGTGGAAGGTGCGCCCTCGGCATTCTTGCGCACACGATCCCAATACGCAGGATCAGAGGTAAACTGGTCGCAGGCAATGACTGCCCACTTCTCCATCGACTCTACTTCGGGAAATAAAATATCAGCAGGTAAAAATGCGTTCATAAATTCATCCGCCTTTCCAAATAATTCCTGTACGCTCTCGCCGCACAGTTTCATATTATAATTATAACGCATAAATCGCGTTTTGTATATGTGTCTTTTTTTACAAATTTCGCCGTGATTTTTGCGAATACTGCCTAAAAAACTCGCTCATACTATTATCACCACTGAGATAGGAGGGATTTTTACGGATACGTTAGCATTGATTTTGAGCATTATCGGTTCTTTGAACTGGGGTCTGGTCGGTATTTTTCAGTTCGACCTCGTCGCATGGATCTTCGGCGGTCAGACCGGTATCATCAGCCGCATTATTTATGCGCTTGTGGGCTTGGCAGGCGTTTGGTGCATCAGTCTGCTCTTCCGCAAACGCGCGTTGGCAACGAACGACGATATGTAACACAAAACCGCCTCTTATCGGGGCGGTTTTGTGCGTTGTCACACCTTCGGCAGCTTGGCTAAGCTGGCAGCAATTTCCGCATCGGTCGGAACATAATCGACCATCTCGCCATCATTGAAGCGCTTATACGCATACAGATCAAAATAGCCCGTACCGGTCAAACCGAAGACGATGTTCTTTTCCTCTCCGGTTTCCTTGCACTTGAGCGCCTCATCGATCGCAACGCGAATTGCGTGGCTGCTCTCGGGCGCAGGCAAAATGCCCTCCACGCGGGCAAATTCCTCCGCAGCCTCAAACACCTTCGTCTGAGGGACGCTGACAGCCTCCATCAAGCCATCGGCATAAATCTGCGAAACCACACTGCTCATACCGTGATAACGCAGACCGCCGGCATGAATGGCCGCAGGCATAAAATTACTGCCGAGCGTATACATCTTCGAAAGAGGACATACCATGCCGGTATCGCAGAAATCATAGGCATATTTACCTCTCGTCAGGCTGGGACAGGACTCCGGCTCAACGGCAATAATGCGCATATCCGCCTCACCGCGCAGCTTCTGCCCGACAAACGGAGAGATCAAGCCGCCCAAGTTTGAGCCGCCGCCTGCACAGCCGATGACGATGTCAGGCTTAATGTTGTATTTGTCCATCGCAGCTTTTGCTTCCAGACCAATAATAGATTGATGCAGCAGCACCTGATTCAATACGCTGCCAAGAACATAGCGATAGCCCTCCAAGGAACTCGCCGTTTCCACCGCCTCAGAGATCGCGCAGCCCAAAGATCCGCCCGTTCCGGGGAACTCTTCCAAAATTTTGCGTCCGACCGCCGTCGTATCCGAGGGGGATGCCGTGATCGATGCACCGTAGGTGCGCATGACCTCTCGGCGGAAGGGCTTTTGTTCGTAAGAAACCTTGACCATAAACACCTTGCAGTCAAGACCCAGATAGGAGCACGCCATGGAAAGCGCTGTGCCCCACTGCCCTGCACCGGTTTCCGTGGTAACGCCCTTGAGCCCCTGCATTTTGGCGTAATACGCCTGTGCGATGGCAGAATTGAGCTTATGGCTGCCGGAGGTATTATTGCCCTCAAACTTATAATAAATATGTGCCGGGGTGCCGAGCTTCTCCTCCAGACAATATGCACGCACCAGCGGAGACGGACGGTACATCTTATAAAAATCGCGGATCTCCTGCGGAATGGGAATATAGGCAGTCGTATCATCCAATTCCTGCCTTGCTAACTCGCAGCAGAAGATCTGAGACAGCTCATCGAGTGTCATCGGCTGCTTCGTCAACGGATTGAGCAGCGGTGCCGGCTTGTTCTTCATATCTGCGCGGACATTGTACCATTCCTTTGGCATCTCCGATTCTTCGAGGTAGATCTTGTACGGAATCTTCATATTTTTTTCTCCTTTCAGATTCGGGATAAGAAAAACCCCTATCCCGGTTATATGCCGGGACAGGAGTGAATGTCATTCCTGCGGTGCCACCCTGCTTGGCGCAATGCGCCCACTTTTGCGTGCATTTACACGCTGACGGTTGTTAACGAAGTGTCTGCTCCGTCTTGCCTACTGTCTTCAGCTCGCCCTCCGACGCCCATTCAACGCACTCTTCCGTACCGCACTTACACCAACGGCGGCTCTCTGTGACTTCCGAAATACGTTTACTTGCTCGTCATCCACGGTTTGTATTGTTTTTCATGCAGGTTTCCGCAATTTTAACACGAAAACCGACTGATGAAAGCTATCTTTATCAGTACATAGTATTAAAGCACACAGAATATTTTTTGTCAAGTATTTTTGATTATTTCGCTTGATATTTGAACAATAATTTGGTATTCTAAAATCACAATCAAACTTAAGGAGGATTATCTATGAAATACGCAGGCACAAAAACCGAAGCCAATCTGCGCGCAGCATTTTCCGGCGAAAGCGAAGCTCGCAACAAGTACACTTATTTTGCATCCGTCGCTAAGAAGGAAGGCTATGAGCAGATCGCCGCTCTGTTCCTCAAGACTGCAGAAAATGAGAAGGAGCATGCAAAGCTGTGGCTGAAGCACTTAGAGGGCATTGGCGATACAAAGGCAAACCTCGCAAACGCAGCCGCCGGAGAGAATTACGAATGGACGGATATGTATGCAAAGTTCGCGGAAGATGCCGAAGCCGAAGGCTTCCACGAGCTTGCAGCACAGTTCCGCGGCGTTGCCCTGATCGAGAAGTCGCACGAGGAACGCTATCGCGCACTTTTGAACAACGTCGAGATGCAGACCGTGTTTGAAAAGGCAGGAGAATATATGTGGGAATGCCGCAACTGCGGTCACCTCGTAATAGGCAAGAAGGCTCCCGAGGTATGTCCCGTCTGCGCACATCCGCAGGCCTACTTTGAGCTCAGAGCAGAAAATTATTGACTAAAAATTAACGCTCCGAAACACAAGTTCCGGAGCGTTAATTTTTTACTTAAAAGTGAGCTTCGCAATAATCGGCAGATGATCACTGCCTGCTGCGTTGGAAATGACTTGGTAAGAAGTGCAGGTAAAGCCGGCACTTGTGACATAGATATGATCAATATCACCGGTCGGATTGCTTGCCGGCTGCGTGTAATTATTGCCGAAGCTGTTGGAAATAACCTTCTTCGCAATCTGACGAGCCTCGTCAAAACGAGTACTCGTAATCGTGTTCGCGCTGCCGCTGTACTTCGCATCGCCCTGCAAATACTTGCAAACAGTGCCGGAGCTCATTGCATTGAGGTCACCCGTGATAACAAGGCGGTTCTTTGTCTTGATATAATGTGCTTCCTTCGCAACTGCCTGTGTCAGAAGAACATTGAGCTGCTTGACCTTGACCGCATCCTTAAAGTCCAGATGCGTATTGAATACCATGAAATAGTCATTCGTTCCCTTGATCTGGAAGCAAGCCCAGGTGCAGATACGGTTATAGGACGAATCAGAGAATTTCGATGCCTTCGTAGGCGTATCAGAGAGCCAGAAAGTGCCCTGTGCATAAACAGAAAGCTTGGAAGTCTTATAATAGATAGGGTTGTATTCATTACCCTCGTTCCAACTGTTTGTGCCGCGAGCCTTGCCCTTAACCACACCGTAACCGGCATTCTTCATCGCAGCTGTCAAACCGGTCTGCTGCAGAGTGCTGACCTCCTGCATGCTGACAACATCAGCAGAAGCAGACTTGACCATAGAAGTAACCTTGCTGAAAGAATAGTTGGTGTTCTTCAGATTGTAGGACATAATGTTCACGGTGCTTGCCGCCTCAGCGCGGTAAATCGGAAGGATTCCGACGCACAGCGCAAGAAGCAATATCAGAGAGACAACGCGCTTAACAATTTTCATAATAATTCCTCCACACTTTTTTCGTTTAACGTATTAAACATTGAAAGTATAACATAAATTTCCAAATTTGTAAAGAAAAAATTTATAAATATTTATTTTTATATCACAGAACCTGCTTTGCACGCTTCAAATATTTTCGGATCTCGATCTTCTGCGGACACAAACCTTCACACGCTCCGCAATCAAGACAGCTTTCAACGCCGCTGCAATCGGCAGCATACGGCTGCCGCAGTTTTCTCGCATTGTACGCAGTAAAAATCTCGGGGATCGGGATATTCTGCGAACAGCCATCGGTACAATAGCGGCAGGTCGTGCAAGGAATCAATTCATTTTTCCGCACGATCCGGCGCAGTCGATCAGCAATTGCATATTCCTCCTGCGCAAACGGCTGCGGTTCGGTCAATGTCTGCAGATTCTCCTGCATCTGGCGCAAATCGCTCATGCCGGACAGAATCATCTTGATCTGCGGAAAGCTTGCGCAGTAGCGTAATGCAAAGCCGGCTTCGTTGTACCCGTTAAGCAGCGCCTTCCCCTCCGGCGGCAAATTCGCAAGCGCACCGCCCTTTACGGGTTCCATAACGACGATGGGCTTAGCGAATTTTTCACAGATTTCGTAGCATTTCAGACTTTCCACATCGGGATTGTCCGTATCTGCATAGTTGAACTGAAGCTGCACCAGCTCAATTTCCGGGTGCCGCTCCAAAACCCATTGCAAAAACTCCGGCGAATCATGGAAAGACATACCGATATGGCGGATTTTACCCTCTGCCTTTAACCTCTTGACAATTACAAATGCGTTGGTGCGTTCAAATTTTTCATAATAACTCCTTCGCATTGCATGAAAAAAATAATTGTCAAAATACGTTATTCCGCACGCGTCAAGCTGCGTTTCAAAAAGCGGAAGAATGTCTTCCTCCTTCTCAAAGCAGATCGTCGTCAGTTTATTTGTCAAAATATACGCATCTCTGGGATAGCGGCTTGTCAAGCCTGCCTTCAGCGCAAGCTCACTCTTGCCGCCGTGGTAAACATGCGCCGTGTCAAAATAGTTGCCGCCGTTTTCCATAAAAGCATCTACCATACGACAAAATTCCCGCATATCGATTTCATCGTCTGCTTTGGGAAGGCGCATACAGCCAAAACCCAAACGAAATTTGGTATCAGAAAACATTTTATCTCCTCCTTCCTTCATTTTAAACGATAGGATTTCGTCCGTCAAGCAAAAACACATTGACTTGTTAAAAATTTAATAGTATGATAGCCGAGTAAAGGATGTGGTTTCATGCAGCTCGACGGTTTTATTTTCTTTATTTTGATGATCGCTATCGGCTTCATCTCCGTTAAGATCAAATTAGTCAGCGACAGCGCTGCAGACAGCCTCTCGTCTGTCTTGTTAAATGTCTGTTTTCCGGCAATGGTCTTGAAGAATTTTTTAAACACCGATGCTGATAATTTAATGCAATCCGGAGCTGCAGCGGTCATTGTTTCGCTCGTTTGCAGCGCACTTCCCTTTTTGCTGTGCCTTTTCCTCTTCCGCAATGCAAGCGCAGAAAGAAAAACGCTGTTCCGATATATCAGCGGTATCGGCAATACCTCATTTGTCTGCATTCCCCTGTTCAGTCTGTTCTTAAATTCCGATCAAATGCTCATTGTTTTCGTGCATGGCGCGGTGATGGACATTCTGATTTGGGCAATTCACCACCAGCTTTTCCTCGGCAGCAACAGCGTCTCGTGGAAGCTGATTTTGAAAAAGATGGTTACCTCTCCTTGTTTGATCGCCGTCGTGCTTGGTATCGTTCTTTGCATTGCGGATGTCGAACTTCCATCTTTCCTATCCTATACGATCGATGCGATCGAAGCAACCGTTTCACCGCTTGCGCTGCTGTTTATCGGCATGCTGATCTGCAGATACGGTCTGCTTGACTGGATCAGCTGCAAAGATGCGGTAATCTATTCCGTCTTGAGAGTATTGGTATATCCGTGCATCATTATCTCGGTGCTGTATTGGATTCTGCCATTGCAAACCGCTTTGATTCTCTCCATGCTGTTCGGCTCTCCGACGCCGATCACCGCTGTCTTATGGTGCAAGGAATACGGAAGAGATACAAAGCTTGTTGTAAATTGTCTGATTCCGTCAACGGTGCTTTATTTTGCGGTCATGGGCAGCGCACTTTTGATTCTGACACAATATGGGATACTGTAATCAGACAATTGCTTTATCAATATGTTCAGCGGCTCGGGAACATAAGTTCCCGAGCCGCTCAGTCTGTCAAAGAAC
>CAYVLD010000005.1:13448-29134 GCA_964452205.1 uncultured Oscillospiraceae bacterium | reverse complement strand
CACAGCAAAGCTGTGCGAATAAGTCACAAGGGCGACTTATTCAGCAGACATTACAATACAAAAAAATGGATGGGAGCGTTAGAAATGATCGGTTTTATCGGCGTCGGAAATATGGGCGGCACGTTAGCAAAGGTCGCAAAAAACTTTATCGGCAGCGAAAACATCTTCGTCAGCAGCCGCTGTGCAGAAAAAGCGGAACGTTTTGCCGCCGAAAACGGCTTCACCGCACTAAATAACGAAAGCATCGCAAAACAGACACACATGATTTTTCTCGGTGTCAAGCCACATCAGATGGAAGACGTTTTGCAGAGCATTTCGCCTGTTTTGAAAGACAGAACGGATGATTGCGTGCTGGTATCCATGGCTGCCGGTCTGACCACCGCGCAGATCGAAGCCTTCGCCGGCTGTCCTGTGCGCGTGCTGCGCATTATGCCAAACACGCCTTCGCTGATCGGTCAGGGCACGATCCCCTACTGCAAGGGCAGCTTCGCCCTGGATTCCGATTGCGAGGAATTGGAGGAGCTTTTAGAAAGCGGCGGCGCGCTGATCCCGATGGAGGAGAAATTGATCGATGCCGCGAGCGCCGTGGCAGGCTGCGGCCCTGCATTTGTGTATGTTTTTATCGAGGCGTTGGCAGACGCCGGCGTTGCCTGCGGCCTTCCGAGAAAGACCGCCGTCACACTTGCCGCGCAGATGACCGCAGGCTCGGCGCAAATGGTTTTGCACACAGGCAAGCACACCGGAGAGTTGAAAGACACCGTCTGCTCTCCCGGCGGCAGCACTATCGCCGGCGTGTGCGCTTTGGATGAAAACGGCTTCCGTAACGCCGTCCAAAAGGCCGTCAAAGCCGCCTTCGAACGCAATCAAACCCTCGGAAGATAAACCATCGACGGGACACCATTTGTAAGATAAGCATGATATAACCGCAAGGACATTGCAGTACAATCTGCAACATCCTTGCGGTTGTTTTCATGCCTTTTCGCTTTTCCAATATTCCGGCATCGTCTGTAAAAGTCCCTTTTGCTCCGGTGCAGGAGGACAAGCGGTATGTCCAAGGGTGACCGTGAGCTTTATTATGTTTCAATCTCAAAAAGCCGCTCGATACAACGACACCGCAAGATGCCGGCGAGCGGCTTTGCAGCATCGCTTAACCGAAATGTTCCGAAAACAAAAAAGGCTCGAAACCGTTGGTTTCAAGCCTTAAATGTTGGTGACCCGCTGGAGATTCGAACTCCAGACCCATTGCTTAAAAGGCAATTGCTCTGCCTGCTGAGCTAGCGGGTCATAAAAAAGTCGGAGCAAACAAACTTTGCTCCGACATGGCTGGGATGGCAGGATTCGAACCTACGGATGCCAGAGTCAAAGTCTGGTGCCTTACCACTTGGCGACATCCCAATGTGGACAGCCTCCTAAAAAAAAGAAAAAATGGGGTGAGTGAAGGGACTCGAACCCTCGATCTTCAGAGCCACAATCTGACGCGTTAACCAACTACGCTACACCCACCATATTCTTCCTTTGCGCGCAACCCCTTGGGGAGTTGTGCAACAGAGCTTCTTTGACAAAAAACGCTCTGCATTGCTTGCTTTACAGAACCCTTTGGTACGCCGGAAGTTGCAGCAGAAAAGATGCCGGTGGCATTTTTTCTGCGTCGCAAGTCCCTTCCCGAGAGGAGGAGCCGTAGGCGAACTCCGATCGGCGGCGAACCTGAAAAAAACTGCTTCGCATACTGCGCAGAGCCTTTGGTACGCCGGAAGGGACTCGAACCCCCCACCTACTGCTTAGAAGGCAGTTGCTCTATCCGGATGAGCTACCGGCGCGTGTTGGAGCGAGTGATGGGAATCGAACCCACGCCCACAGCTTGGAAGGCTGTTGTACTAGCCGTTATACTACACCCGCGTTTGCGGGCTCTGCATCAGCCATAAAATCTTACCACAATCTGCAGGCGATGTCAAGATTAATTTTTGTACTTTTTCGTAAAAATATGTGTTATTCCTGTGTTGGGCGAAAAATTTCGCAGTTTTCAAACAAAATCGCACCGACAAGCGGTGCGAAATTGCTCACGAAGACGTGCGGAACACGCCCAGATCAGGTGCCGCGAAGCTGAAAAGCACGAGCGCAGAGCCGTAGAGGATGACGAGCATGAGAAGAGAACCGCCGATGCGTTCGATTTTTCGGCTGTCCTTGAGGCGGTACGCCAAAGCAAAGCCGCCGAACATCGTCAGAAAATACAGTCCAATATCCACCGCCACGGAATCCAAGCCCAGCCACACCAGCAGGTAATATGCCGCGAGCAAAAACACGGGCATTATGAGCAGCGAAAGAAAAAATGCACTCCACATGCAGGGCTTACATGCAGCCGTGCGTGTCAGAAAGAAAGCGGCGATAAGGGTCGGCCAGAACAGGAGCTTCAGATGCTCCCACGGGCTTTCGTTAACAGGCGAAAAAATCGCGCTGAGCGCGGACGGAAAAGTCTCGTACAAAAAGTGAAGCGCGCTGCCGGCAAGTGCTGCAAGCACGGCAGCAAGGACAAAGCGTTTTTTCAAAGTGCATCCCTCCTGAAAAGAGTGTATGCACCGCAAAACGCAAACAGCGTCGAAGGTGCGTACTTGCAAATTCCGCAGGGATATAGTATACTATGTGTGTATGAGCGCCGAACGGAGGAATGTGAATGCTGAAAACCTACCGCCGACAGTTGCACGCGATCCCTGAGCTGGATCGTGCGCTGCCGAAAACGACTGCGTATCTTCGCAGCGTGCTGGAAAAAACGGACGGAGAAATTTTTTCGCCGTGCGAGGGTGCTCTTTGCGCCTATTTTGACCTTGGCAAGGCGGAAACGGTCGCTTTCCGTGCGGATATGGACGCGCTGCCAATCACCGAGACGACGAATTTGCCCTTTGCTTCCTGCCACGAGGGCAAAATGCACGCCTGCGGACACGATGCGCATATGGCGATGGTGCTGGCATTGGCAAGTGACCTGCGCGGTGCAACGCGCAATGTGCTTCTGATCTTCCAGCCTGCCGAGGAAACGACAGGCGGCGCAAGAGCGATCTGTGAGAGCGGCGTTTTGGAAAAATATCATGTTACGAGGATTTATGCGCTGCATCTTTGGCCGCAGGCGGAAAAACATTCCGTCAGCGCAAGTGTCAGCGGCATGATGGCGCGCTCGAACGAGGTCACGGTGGAATTTTTTGGCAAAAGTGCGCATATTGCACGCGCCGACGAAGGCGAGGATGCACTTTTGGCGGCGGCGCAGTTTGTTGTGGAGGCGAAAAAGCTTGAATTTGAAGGCGTTTTGGGCTTCGGACGGCTGCAAAGCGGCTCGGTGCGCAACGCCGTGAGCGATTATTCACGTTTAGAGGGCTCTTTGCGCTGTCACAGCGATGCGGTTTTTGCCGATGTGGTCGAAAAGTTAGAAAAGCTCTTGCCGCCGAAGGCGGTTTTGCACCTCGGCGAGGGCTATCCTCCGATGGAAAATGACGAGGCGCTTGTGTCCGAAGCAAAACGGCTGCTTCCGATCGAGGCTGCCGAGCCGTCGTATCTGACGGACGATTTTTCCGAATTTTTGCGCTGTGTGCCGGGTGTTTATTTCCGTTTGGGCACCGGCGGCGGCGCGCTGCATACGCCGAATTTCGACTTTGACGAGGACGTGATGCAGACGGGCTTGCGTTTGCTGCGCGCGCTTATGACACAGGAGGATGTATGACAAAAACAATTTTGAGAGTAACTTTATCAGGCATATTCTTGGTGCTTATGTGCGTTTTGCTTCTTTTAGCAAACTTTTTGCCGTCAATTTTCTTTTCGTTCTATCCGTCGCTTTCGCGCGGAGTGATCGAAGCGATCGCCTCGGTAACCTCCATTGTGCCGTTTGCTGTGTGTGAGATCGTTGCGGTGCTGGCTGTGGCGTGGCTGATTTTTACGCTCGTGCGCGCCATCATCAAGCACCACATCATCCGCTGGGCTGCCGGCCTTTTGATGGTCGTCAGCATTGCCGCGTTCGCCTTTGTTGCGCTGTGGGGGCTGAACTATTACGCGCCGCCCATGGCCGAGCGGCTGGGCATGCAGGAGCAGCAATTTACCGCGCAGGAGCTGAAAGAGGCTTGTGAATATTACCGCAATATGGCAAATGAGGCTGCATACTATGTCGAACGCGACGAAAACGGCGTGATGGTCAGCTATGATTTCGACACCCTTTCGGAAAACGCAGGCGCAGGCTTTGAGGTGCTGGCGGAGGCTTTTGAATGCTTTGACGGCTCGACCGTGCGTGTCAAAAGCCTCATTTGCAGCCCCGTCATGGGCAAGATCGGCATGACGGGCGGCTTTATCTGCCTGACGGGCGAGGCGTGCGTGAGCAGTACGACCTACGCCGCCGCGATGCCCTTTACCATGTGCCACGAGATCGGTCACCGCATGGCATTTGCCCGAGAGGACGAGGCGAATTTTGCAGGATTTTTGGCATGCTCGGTCAGCAAACGTCCCGAATTTGTCTATTCGGGATACTATATGGCATTTAAATACTGCTATAACGCCCTGAACAAGGTCGATCCGACTGCTGCTGCGCAGGTTTGGGCAGGTGTGAACGATGCGCTTGCCGCCGACTGCGGCGCGTCTGCGAAGCATTACGAGAGCATCCGAAACGAGACCGCCTCGGAAATTGCGGACACCGTTTATGACGGCTATCTCAATGCCTTCTCGGTCGAAAGCGGCGTGCAGTCCTACGGCGAGGTCGCAGACCTGCTGATTTTGTGGTATTTTGAGCAGGGGAAGGTGTAAGACGCCGATCGTGCAGCAAAATCCGATTTATCGGTGAGTTATGATTTTACTCCTGTAGCAGAGGGTCATACCCGCAAGGGGTAGGCCGCATCCGTAGCGCTCGTTCCTCGCTGACGGCTGCGCTCTGACCCTCCCCTGCAGGGTGATTCTATAATCTGCTCGATAAATCTGAATTTGTAAATTTTTTATGTGCTAACAGTAACAAATAGAGAGGGTTTTTATGAAACAACGCAATGCTACGCTGCAATACGCCTTTGTGCATATGATGCTCTGGGCGCTGTACGGATTTCTTTTCTCCTATGCAAACCCCTATCTGACCGAGCGCCTCCATCTGTCCGACACTGCAGCAGGCTTGATCCTCGGTGTTGCTACGGCGCTTGCCTTCCTGCTGCAGCCGCTGCTGACAGGTGTCGTTGACCGAACGGGGCTGAATGTGCGCCACGTTTCGATCCTGTGCGGTTTGGTCACGACCGTTTGCGCCGGCCTGACTGTTCTGCCCATCGGCAAAACCGCGACCATCGTGCTCTTTGCCGGTGCGTGCGTGAGCCTGCAGACCCTTCCCTCGTTCGCAAACGCCCTCGGTATGGAGAGCATCCGCTGCGGACAGAAAATCAACTTCGGCCTTGCGCGCGGCATCGGTTCGGTCTGCTTCGGTGTGGCCTCCAAGCTCGCTGCCGTACTGATTGCGGAGTTTTCGATGAATTCCGTCGCTGTCAGCGGAGCCGTGTGTGCTGCGCTTTTGGCACTTGCGGTGCTGCTGTTTCCGCGCGCGGAGCGCCTTTCGGCGCACACAGAAGAGGAAAAACCCACCTCCGCAGGTGTGTTTTTTAAGGAAAATCCCAAATTTATCGTTCTGCTTCTCGGCGTGATCCTGCTGTACATCGGTCACAATGCGCTGTCAAATTGCATGTTCCGCATCTCCGAGAGCAAGCTCGCCGCCGGTGCAAGCCAAGAGGCGATCACCGACGTGCAGGGCACGGCGCTGATGATCGCCGCTGTGGTCGAGCTGCCGATGATGTTCCTGTTTACAAGGCTTGTGAAGAAGATCCGCTGCGACATTTGGCTGATCGTGGCATGCGTGTTCATGACGCTTCGACTGATTTTGACCCTCGTTTTGCCGTCAGCAATGGGGCTTTACGTTGCGCAGCTCGCTCAGATGTTCGGCTATGCACTCTTTGCCGTTGCGTCGGTGTATTACGTTGGAACGGTTGTTTCCAAACGCAACGTTGTCAAGGGGCAGACCTACCTCGGCTCGGGCAATACCTTGGGCTGTCTGGGCGCGTATGTCATGTGCGGCACACTGATCGATCTGGTCGGCGTGGAGAAAATGCTGATCGTCAGCACGGTTTTGTCCGTGATCGGCATTGTGTGTGTGGTTTGCAGCACCGAACGGGTCAAACAGACCGTCGGCGCGTAAAACTCTTTTATATGAAAAACGGGGCTGTAAAAAACTCCGATTGTTGTCATCCTGAGCGAATGAATGACAAACACGGACTTGCCATCTCACCGACATATCGGAATTTCATCAACTCATTTTGGTGCATTGACGAAAATATCATTTTCCCCAATGAATGCGATAACACTTTACATCGCGCGAAAAATGTTGTAAAATAGGAACGGCTTGATCCGTTCCTATTTTTTGCGGAGGTGTTTTTATGAACTGTCTGCGCTGCGGCAGAGCTGCACAATCCAGCTTCTGCGACGAATGTCTGAAAACCGTCAGCCGACCGCTTGAGCCGTCGGTCTATCTCAATACGCAGATTTCCCTTAACGCCAAACGCGCACCGCGTCCGACCGCGCCTTCACCCACGCAGAGCGCAGCTTCGGATCACAAGTCTTCGCGTGGACATAAAGGACTCATCGCAGCCGTCGTGGTGCTTTCGATCTTGTGCGTGGTTTTTGCCGCGCTGTGGCTCTGGCCGATGCTCCAAACGCTTTTGCCGTGGTTTTTCGCTTAATCGCTTGCCTTTGCGGTGAAGCTGTGGTATAATGTAACGCAATCTTTTATAGGAGGCATTTGTGTGAAAAACACCCTTCCTCGCCATGATTGGCCGATTTTGGTGACGGTTTTTCTCGCCATCGGCGGCATCGGTATGATGGTGATCTTTTCGATCCTGATCGGTTTCGGGATCCATTCCGTTGTCGGTAAAATCTCTTTGTATATTTGCTTTGCGCTGCAGCTTTTGAACGTGCTTGTCATTGCCCTGCGCTCTAAAACGCTGCACCATAAGTACCGCGCGCCGAAGCCGAGCAAGAAAATGCGCCGTTTTACCTGCGTTTGTCTGATTATTTGGGCGATTGGTGCGCTTTGTCTGATCGGCTCGCTGCTGATCGATATTTTATGGCTGAAATCGATCGATGCGCTGGTGGTTTACCCCTGCGTCATCGGCGCGATCCTTGCGCCCATCGGCTGGCTGGGTCTGCTTGCCGCTTTCCACCGCAGAAGACAGGCTGCGATTTTGGCGCAGAAGTAAGGCCGCCTTGACAGCACGTTTTTCCTTTGCTATACTATTATCATAAAATATAAGGAAGGTGTACTTTATGAAACGTACCCGAATCGTTGCATTTTTGCTCGCTTTGAGCTGCCTCTTTGCGCTGAGTGCGTGCTCGTCCGATGCCGAAGAGACCACACAGACCACCACCGAGCCGAACGACATCATCACCGAACCGACTGCGGAGGTCGGAGAGCATGGCGAGATGATTTTTGAAAGCGCCAATGCCAAGTGCCTGTTTGAAAACGAATCGTGCTCCTTCACTCTGCAGAAGGCGGAGATCGACAGCCTCAGCGACTACTGCTGGGATGTCACGCTCGTCAACCGCAGCTCCACGACCCAGATCTTCACGGTGAACAATGTGTATGTCAACGATTTCGCCTTCGACCCCATCTGGGCGGTCAAGGTTCCTGCAGGCAGCACCATTGACGAGTCGATCATCTGGACTTCGCCGGAGATGGATGCACGCGGTATCACGCAGATCACCCGTGTGGATCTTGACCTGCGCGTTTACGCCGAGGACGGCAGCAAGGAGTTTGCAGGTGTCAGCCTGACGGATTACCCTTCCGGCAAGAGCGCCTACATTCCCAAGACGCGCAACCCCAAGACAACGGACGTTGTTGAGATCGACAACGCCGATTACACCGTAATTATTACCGGCTACGACCCCGAGCACCGCTGGGGCTGTGCGCTGGAGCTGTATCTGTACAACAAGACGGATAAGACCGTGGTTTTCACCGCCGAGAACGTGCTTCTGAGCGGCTGCGACAGCGATCCGCAGTGGCGCTTGACGCTGCCTGCAGGCAAGCAGGCGATCAGCCAAATGATATGGTTCGAGGATCAGTTGGAGGAGGCAGGCGAGCTGACAGGCATTTCCTTCGACCTGCTTATCAAGGACGAAAACGGCACTGCCCTCGTCACCGATTCTTGCATCTACATTCCTTAAAAAATGAAACAGGGGTTGTAAAAACGCTTTGACGTTCTTACAACCCCTCGCTGTGTTCAGAAGTGCAGATCCATATTGACACCGATAAATAATTGAAATATAATACTATTATCACATAAAAAAGGAGAGAAAACTATGTCATCCACAATTACCATCCTCGCACTTGTTTTTGCAATCGTTGCAACCGTTCTGGCATTCGTGTTCATCGTGCCGGCGAAAAAGAGAGCTCGCCTGAACAAGTTCGGCAAATTCCTGCATGATACCCTCAATTTTAAGTATCTGATCATTGAAAAGATCCTGCAGGCACTTTACATTTTCGCAACCGCCTACGTTATTTTGACGGGCTTCTTCATGCTTTTCTATGTCGAAGAGAGCTATGGCTATTACAGAAGCAGCTCTGAGTGGTACGGCGGCTACGGTTTGCTGCTTATGCTTCTCGGACCCATTGCCATCCGCATTGTCTATGAGTTTATGATGATGGCGCTGCTCCTGGTGAAGAACGTGATCCAGATCAACAAGAAGCTCAAGAGTGCTGACGATACGGACAATAGCGATCCCTTTAGCGTTCCGACCAAGGAGATCTACGCTGAGCCCGTACAGAACTACAACCCGAACTATACCGCACCGAACGATTATCAGAATCCTGCACCGCAGCCCACCGGTGATCTTTTCTGCGCAAATTGCGGCACGAGATTGTCTCCGGACGGCAAGTGCCCCAATTGCAATCCGTAAAACAAACAGCAGCACGGGAAGCTACGCAAACCGTCCCATCTTGTTGCGCATTTTCGGTTATGCGAAATAATAGGGATTATTTGCATTTAGATAATACACTACGAAATCACGTCGCAGTCAAGAGCCATGACACTGTTTGATGCTGTTCAAGCCTTCCTCCCATTTTACCGCTAAGCTGTCGTTTTTTGTCATTGCGAGGGCGCAGCCCGTGGCAATCTCGCAGTGCCAACAAGATTGTGCATTTTTACTTCATGCTCGTTAAAGCCGATAACCAAATTTTTGATTGATGGCGGAAAAATAAGGACAACACCGAAAGTCAGACTTTTACGTGTTGTCCTTTTGATTTTTCGCGCGATTTATGCGGCGTTCATCATTTTTTCGATAAAAATCCCATAGCCTTGGGTGGGCTCGTCGATCAAAACGTGCGTAACCGCGCCAACCAGTTTTCCGTCTTGAATAATCGGACTGCCGCTCATGCCCTGCACGATGCCGCCGGTTTGGGTGAGCAGGTCGGGGTCGGTGACTTCGATCAGAAGATTTCGGTCGTTTTTTTCATTTGGGTAAAGCGCTAAAATCTTCACATCATAATAGCAGACATCACTGCCGCGCACGTTCGATATGATCTGGGCTTGTCCCGTATGAACCTCGCTCGCGTCGGCTACCTCGATCTGCGGTCCGATCGGCACGCGGATCGTTCCAAAAATGCCTTGCGGCGTGTTTTTTAAAATTTCGCCGCTCTTTTCCCTGCCGCAAACCATCCCCTGCAAGCAGCCCGGATCGCCGGAGACACCTTTTGTGACGGATGCGACGTGTGAGGTGAGTACATCGCCGCTTTCCAAGGGGAGCAGAGTTTCGCCATCGCTCACGCCGTGTCCCAATGCGCCGAAGGTACCTTGTTCAGGGTCATAATAGGTGACGGTGCCCACGCCTGTCATCTCATCGCGCACCAAAATGCCGAGCTTTTTGCCGTCGGCTGTCTGCGTCGGGGCTAAGGTGACCGTTTTTTCCTTACCGTTGCGTAAAACCGTCAGCTTGAGCGGTTTTCCGTCGGAGTTTTCCACAATTTGCGAGACTTCTTGCACGCTTTGTACCGTTTTGCCGTCAATTTTTTGCAGAACATCGCCGCGCTTTAAGCCTGCCTGCTGCGGTGCTTTTTCCGTAAATTCTACGATTGAAACGCCGTCAGTGTGCAGCTTCAGACCGATGATGTTGCCGCCGACAATGACTGTTTTGCCTGCCGACGAGACACTGCAGGTCAAAAGCAAAATAAATAACAATGCGGCGGTCGTTTTTTTGATCATTTTCGAGTCCTCCTTTTTGATCGATTTGCATGATTAATATGGCTCGAAAATGGTCGAAGCGAGTTCCCAATTTGTCGGCAAATTCCCTTGTCAAAATATGAAACCCACCGATTTTTCCGAGATTTTCGCGAAATAGAATCCAAATTTATTCAATTTTTCCGATATTTAATCGAAGTTTTGTGCGCGAAAAATGTGCCTCCGCAAAGCGTTTGGACGAAATGATACAAATTTCGATTTATCAGTCTGCTCTTTGCGAGGAGGAGAGGGCGAAATATCCCCCTTTTAAGGGGGAATCAAAGGGGGGTTGCAACCCCTCCGGGCTTCGCCCGACTCCCCTTGAAAGGGGAGTTTTTTTACCCTGCGCAACAAAAGTAGCTGTCCGACAAATCGGAAATTTACGAACAGATCAGCCGTGCTTTCTCCAAGTGGACGGACGCAGCAGAAGAAGCATCGGGAAGATCTCCAGTCTGCCGAAGAGCATGCCCAAGGTCATCACGATCTTCGACAGCGGTGAGAATATCGCAAAGCTGCCGAACGGGCCGACCAAGCTGCTCACGCCCGGACCGATGTTGTTCAGGGTGGCAAACACAGCCGAGACCGTGGTCTGCGTGTCAAAGTTATCCAGCGAAACGAGTACGACCGAAAGCCCCATGAGCGCGACATAGACGATCAAAAATGCCGTCGTACCGCGAATGACGTCCGAGCTGACGCGCTTTTTGTCCATTGTCATGACCTCAACGGCGCGCGGATGCAGCAGGTGGCGTATCTCGGCGCGGGCAAACTTGAACAGGATCAAAACGCGGCTGACCTTGATGCCGCCGCCGGTCGAGCCTGCGCAGGCACCGATGACCATCAAAACCAGCAGAATCATTTTGGAAAATTCCGGCCATAGGGCAAAATCGGTCGTGCCGTAGCCTGTGGTGGTGATGATCGAGGCGACCGTGAAGGCGGTGTGATGGATGGTGTCTCCGACGGAGTCAAAATAGCCGCCCGTCAGGATCAGGTTCAGGGAAATGAGCGCAATGGCGGACAAAATAATTCCGATATAGCATTTGAGCTCGGAATTTTGCCAAACCAGCTTAAATTTCTTGCAAATAATGAAGAAATAAATCGAAAAATTGACACCGAACAGGATCATAAATACGGTGGTCAGACCCTGCACATACATCGAATAGCTTGCCAAACCGTCTGCGCGGATGGCGAAGCCGCCGGTGCCGGCGGTGCCGACGGTGAGACACAGACTGTCAAAAAACGAGATCTCGCCCCAGCCGCACAGATTGCCGAGCTGATACAGCGCAAGCTGTAAAAGGGTCATGGCGATGTAGATGCCGTAGAGGATGAGGGCTGTGGTGCGCATTTTCGGCACCATTTTGCTCACCGACGGGCCGGGGGACTCTGCCTTGAGAAGGAAGATGCTGTCGCCCGAGAGCGGCACGACCGCGAGCATGAATACCAGCACGCCCATGCCGCCGATCCAATGGGTAAAGCTGCGCCAGAAGAGCAGGCAATGCGGCATTGCCTCGACGTCGGTCAGAATGCTTGCGCCGGTGGTGGTGAAGCCGGAGACGGTTTCAAACACGGCATCGATGTAATTCGGGATCGAACCGCTGAGGTAAAACGGCAGCGCGCCGAGCAGCGAGATCCCGATCCACGACAGTGCAACCATCACGAAGCCGTCACGGGCGTGCATCGTACGGTATTTTTTCGGTTTCAGAGCGATCAGCGCAAGTCCAAGCACAAGGCAAATGCCGATGGTGATCAGAATATCCCAACCGTGCGGCTCGGTGTAGATCAGCGCAACGAGGGCAGGCAAAAGCAAAAATCCGCCGATCAGCAGGATTACCAGCCCGAGAAGGTAGGCGATCATTCGGTAATTCATGGCTTAACTCTCCGCTTGTCGATGATGTCGTCGAGGTCGTTCAGACCCGTGACGGTGGTGACAACGATGACGCTGTCACCCGGCTCGATGGTATCGCGGCCGCCGGGAGTGAGGATCTTACCGCCGCGGTTGATCGCGCCGATCAGAAGGTTCGGCAGGGTGGGAAGCTCCATCAGCGGCACGCCGCAAACGGCAGAGCTCGTTGTGGCGCGAAATTCCAGCGCCTCTGCTTTGCCGCCGACGATCTTATAGAGCGTTTCGACATTCGAGCCTTGGGAATTTGCCAACGCACGGACAAAGCGCACGATCAGGTCTGCTGCAATGTAACGAGGATGGAATACGCTGCCCAGCTCCATCGAATCGATGATGTGCGAGAAGGTGGTGCGGTTGATCTTCGTGATGATCTTGGCGTTGGTGATGCTGCGCGCGTAGAGGCTCATGAGCACGTTTTCCTCGTCGATGCCGGTCAGACTTGCAATGGCATCCATGTCATAAATGTGCTCCTCCGACAGCAGCTTCTCGTCAGTTCCGTCGCCGTGCAGGATCGTCGCCTCGGGCAGCATCTCCGCAAGGCTGTCGCAGACGTCTTGATTTGCCTCGATGATCTTGACATTTGCGCCAAATTCGAGCATCTGCTTTGCCAAATAATAGGAGATCTTACCGCCGCCGAGGAGCATGATCTCCTTGCAACGGTCGGTCTGAATGCCGAGCTTGTGGAAGAATTTCGAAGCGGTTTTCGGCTTGGCGATGAAGCTGATGCGGTCGTTTGCTTTCAGAACAAACGAGCCGTCGGGAATATAAACCTCGCTCTCACCGCGTTCGACCGCGCAGATCAGGACGCCCGTCTGCAGCTTACCCAGCTCCATGAGCTTCAGACCGTTCAGCGGTGAGTTTTCGGGCAGGCGCACCTTGTGCAGCTCCACGCGTCCGCGCGAGAAGGTGTCGATCTTGATGGCTGACGGCGCGCGCAGAACGCGTGCCATCTCGGAGGCGCACGCAAGCTCGGGGTTGAACGTCATGCTCAGACCCAGATCGTCCTTCAAAAGGCGAATACCGGAGGAATATTCCGGATTTCTCACACGGGCGATCGTACTGCCGACGCCGAGCTTCTTGGCAATCAGGCAGGCAAGCAGGCTCTGCTCATCGGTGGCAAGAACCGCGATGGCAAGATCTGCCCCGTCGATGCCGGCTTCCAACTGCGTCTCCATAGAAATGCCGTTTCCCTCGACGCACATAACGTCCAGCGTGGCCAGCGCATCCAGCGCCGAAGCGCGATGATCGATCACGGTGATCTCGTGACCCTCGTGCAGGAGGTGCTCGGCAAGCGTTATGCCGATTTTGCCTGCACCGATAATGACGATTTTCATAGCGTTCCCCCGGTTCCGTTGAAATCTTGTTTACATTTTCTGAGAAATGCTTTATAATTATTATACTATAAGATTTGGGAATTACAAGACCATCACAGGCGGTTGGAGAAATTATGTGGAAAATTACAAAATTTGAAGAGATCGATTCAACCAACTCTGCACTAAAGCGCATGGAAAACGCTCCGCACGGCACGGTTTTGGTCGCAAAACGGCAGCTTGCCGGCCGCGGCAGGCTTGGACGCAGCTTTTCTTCGCCGCATGGGATCTATCTTTCCGTGCTTTTGCGCAGGCAGGAGGAGCCGTCGCAGCTTTTGCATCTGACGGCGATGGCGGCCGTGGCGGTACGTCGGGCGATCATGGATGCCAGCGGCGTACAGACACAGATCAAGTGGGTCAATGACCTGCTTTTGCAGGACAAAAAGCTGTGCGGAATTTTAGTCGAGCGTGAGAGTGATCGCTACATCATCGGTATCGGCATCAACTGCAACACCGATCTGAACGATTTGCCGCCCGAGGTGCGTTCCATGGCGGCGCGGATCGAATGTGACGAGGATGCGCTGATCGGTGCGCTGGTGCGGCGTTTGCGCGAGATGGATGAGAAGCTGCTTTCAGCCCGGAAGCAATGGATGCGCGAATACGCAAGCGCCTGCGTGAGCGTTGGCAAGACCGTTCAGGTGGTGCGCGCGCAGCAGCGGTGCGAAGCGTTTGCGCTTGGCGTGGATGAAAACGCAGCTTTGCTGGTACGTTATCCCGACGGACGGATGCAGGCCGTTTCGAGCGGCGAGGTGTCCGTGCGTGGGTTGTACGGATATGTTTAAGGAGGTCATAAAATGAACGAGGTTATTTCCTGTCTGGTCACAAGACGAAGCTGCCGCTGCTATCAAAGCAAGCAGGTTGAGGAGGAAAAGCTGCTGGAAATTTTGAAGGCAGGCACCTATGCCGCCAGCGGCATGGGCAGACAGCCTGCGAAAATTGTCGTTTTGCAGAAGAAAGAGGACATTGACGAGCTTGAGCGGCTGAACGCCGCCATCATGGGAAAGCCCGATTTGCATCCGTTTTACGGCGCGCCGACGGTGTGTGTGGTTCTGACACAGGCGGAGGTTTATACGGGCGTGGAGGATGCGTCGCTGGTTCTGGGAAATCTGATGAACGCGGCACACAGCCTCGGCGTTGATTCGTGCTGGATCCACAGAGCCAAGGAGGAGTTTGAAAGCGACGAAGGCAAGGCTTTGCTCAAAAAATGGGGCGTTGAGGGCGCATGGCGCGGCGTCGGACATTGCATTTTGGGCTATGCCGACGGCGAAAACCGTCCCGCAGCGGAGAGAAAAGCGGATTATATTGTCCGAATTTGAAAAAATTTTGCAAAAGGGCTTGCGAAATCACAAAAAATAGGTATACTAAAATCAGAATCGAAATGCAAAGGAGGCAATCGCAATGAAGAAGCAAAATAATACGTTGAAGCTCGTTCTGAGTATCGTCGGTGCAGTTGTCGTGGTCGGCACGATCGTAGCGGCTGTGGTTCATTTCTGGGATGACATTAAGAAGCTGCTGCCCGGCAATAAGGAAGAGGAAGTTTTTGAGGATTTCGAGGAGCTCGACGCGTAATCGAAGCGTGCCGTGTGCGCTGATGAAGTGCTCAACTGCGAAGAAAAAGGGACTGTAAAATACTCTTTCCTATGTCATTGTGAGGGAACAAAGTGACCGAAGAAGCTTTAGTAAAGTTCGGGAAATAACAGTATTTCGGAACTTTTAAGATCCTTCGTCTCGCTCAGGATGACATAAATCGGAGTTATTTTACAGCCCCTTTTTCTGTCGTTTGACCGCAAAACAAGTCGTTATGCGGAAAAATTTTTCAGACAGCTTTTTCGGCGCCTGCTCTTGCATTATGTTTAAAAAAATGATAAAATAAGATGTTAGATTATATCATCGGGAGGAATTTCCCTTGGAAACGAAAACAACTGTCATTTCCCCTGAGCAGAAGCGTCTGCAGGATGATTTTTGCGGCAGGGTCAGAGAATATTGGCTCGATCAGGGTGTTACCCCTGTTGCCTTCGTCGATACCTACGGCTGTCAGCAAAATGAGGCCGATTCCGAGCGCATTCGCGGCATGCTTGCCGCCTGCGGCTACGGCATGACCGACACCGAAGAGGGTGCGGACATCATCGTTTTAAACACCTGCGCCATCCGTGAGCACGCGGA
>CAYVLD010000005.1:0-13438 GCA_964452205.1 uncultured Oscillospiraceae bacterium | reverse complement strand
TGTTCGGCAATGTCGGCGCGCTGACGCATACCAAACGCCGCCATCCGCGCCAGAAGATCTTTCTTTGCGGCTGCATGATGGGTCAGCCGAAGGTCTCCGACCGCATCAAGCACTCCTATCCCCATGTTGACGGCGTTTTTTCCACCCACCATTTGTGGGAGCTCCCGTCGCTTCTGTGGCGCGTTCTGAGCACGGGAAAGCGTGTGTTTTCCGTTGAGGACGAGGCAGGCTCAATCTGTGAGGGCATTCCCGTTCTGCGCACGAATCAGCTCAAGGGCTGGGTTTCGGTCATGTACGGCTGCAATAATTTCTGCTCATACTGCATCGTGCCGTATGTCAGAGGCCGTGAGCGCAGCCGTCAGCCTGAGGATATTTTGGCAGAATGCCGCGAGCTGATCGCACAGGGCTATAAGGAGATCACGCTTCTGGGTCAGAACGTCAATTCCTCCGGCAAGGATCTTGGGCTGGGCGTGGATTTTGCCGATCTGATGGCAAGCGTTGCCTCCCTCGATGGCGATTTCCGTCTGCGCTTTATGACCTCCCACCCGAAGGATGCGAGCAAAAAGCTCTTTGACACGATCGCAAAATACCCCAAGATCTGCAAGCAGTTCCATCTGCCCTTCCAATCGGGCAATGACCGCGTGCTCAAGGCGATGAACCGCCGCTACACAAGCGCGCAGTATCTGGAGCTGGTCGAATACGGCAGAAGTCTGATGCCGGAGCTGATTTTGACAAGTGACGTGATCGTTGGATTCCCCGGAGAGACCGAGGAGGAGTTTGAAGATACATTAAAATTGATTGAAAAGGTGCGCTATGATGCGTTGTTTACCTTTATTTTCTCGCCCAGAGGCGGCACACCGGCGGCGACGATGGACGATCCGACCACCAAGGCAGAGAAGAATCAGCGCTTTGACCGCTTGGTGAATCTGCAAAACCGCATTTCCGAGGAGAAGCACCGCGCCTATATCGGCTCTGTGCAGCGCGTTTTGGTCGACGGACGGGAGGAAAATATGCTCACTGCCCGTACCGACGGCGGAAGGCTCGTGCGCTTTGAGGGAAGCGATGCGCTGATCGGCAGCTTTGCGGACGTGGAGATCACCGATTGTACCACTTGGAGCCTCGTCGGACGATTGACGAGCCGAGGTTGATATAAAGTATCGCAAATTCCGATTAATCGTTCGCAATGACATGGAACGTCAAATTCTGACTTATCGGTCAGGTTATAGAATCATCCTGTAGGGGAGGGGCAGAGCGCAGCCGTCAGCGAGGAACGAGCGCTACGGATGCGCACTCGTTCTTCTCGCTGCCGCTCCTTGTTGCTCGCTGTATCTGCCGCTTCGCAGCGCTCGCAACCGCCCCCCGAGACCCCCACCCGGCACGCTGCGCGTCTCGTTCCCATGCAGAGGACGATTTTGCAACAGCTTGATAAATCGGAATTTATGAGATAAAAAGAAAAATTGTTAGGAGATAAATTGCCATGGCAGAGCTGACCCCGATGATGCGGCAATATGTTGAAATTAAAGAACGCTATCCGGACTGTATGCTGTTTTTCCGTCTTGGAGATTTTTACGAGATGTTTTCCGAGGACGCAAGACTGGCATCGAAGGAGCTGGACTTAACGCTTACCACCCGTGACCGTGGCAAGGAAAAGTCCGAGCAAACGCCGATGTGCGGCGTGCCGTATCATTCGGCCGAGAGCTATATTGCCCGTCTGGTGCAGCGCGGCCACAAGGTCGCCATCTGCGAGCAGATGGAGGATCCTGCGCTGGCAAAAGGCTTGGTCAAGCGCGACATCACGCGCATTGTGACCCCCGGCACGGTGGTCGAAAGCTCGATGCTCGATGAGAGCCGCAACAACTATTATGCCTGCGTTTTTTCCGACGGCAGCGGCTACGGCCTGAGCTTCTGCGATGTTTCCACGGGTGCGTTTTATGCGACGGTTGCCGCGGATGTTGACCGTGCGATCTCGGAGCTGGGGCGTTTTTCGCCTGCAGAGGTTCTGCTTGGCGGTGCGGCTGCGCAGGCTCCTGCGCTTCGTCAGGTGCTCCATGAGAAGCTGGCGTGCTGCACGAGCGTGGGCGCGACGGAGCTGTTTGACGAGGATGGATGTAAGGATTTGACCGAGAAGCAGTTTGCCAAAACGGTTGAGGAGCTTGGAATTGCAGCGTACCGCGTATTGTGGAGCAGTTGCGGCGCACTTTTGCGGACGCTCAATGAGCTGCAGAAAGTCAGTCTGACGCATTTGCAGACGTTGGAGTTTTACGTCAGCGGACGTTTTCTGGAGCTGGATCTGACGGCACGCCGAAATCTGGAGCTGACCGAGACGCTGCGCACGAATGAAAAGCGCGGCAGCCTGCTCTGGGTGCTCGACAGGACCAAGACCTCCATGGGCAGCCGCATGCTGCGAAGCTGGCTGGAAAAGCCGCTTCTCAGCCCGAAAAAGATCGCTCTGCGCCAAAGCTCGATCTTAGAACTGACCCAAAATACGATCGTTCGAGAGAATTTGAGCGATTTTTTGCGAAATGTGACCGATATTGAGCGAATTATGGCGCGAATTTCCACCGGCGCTGCCAATGCGCGCGATCTGGTTTCTCTGCGTATCGGCATCGAGCCTTTGGGCAGACTGCGGCAGGAGCTGAGCGGCCTTTCGTCAGTAATGCTTTCAGAGATTTATACGCAGCTTGAGGATCTGTCTGACCTGCGTGAGCGCATCGCAGAAACGTTGGTCGAGGAGCCGCCGTTTACCGTGCGCGAGGGTGGCATGATCCGTCAGGGCTTTGATTCGGAGCTGGATATGCTGCGCGACATCGTCAGCGGCGGCAAGGATACCCTTGCGCGCATCGAGGCCGAGGAGAAGGAAAAAACCGGCATCAAGAACCTGCGCGTGGGCTATAACCGCGTGTTCGGTTATTATATTGAGGTGGCCAAGGGACAGGTTTCCTTGGTTCCCGATACGTATATTCGAAAGCAGACTTTGACGAACGGAGAGCGTTACATTACGCCTGAGCTCAAGGAGCTGGAGGCAACGATCCTGACGGCGCGCGAGAGAATTGCGTCGATGGAATATGCGATCTTTAGCGATTTAAAGGACTACTTAATTGAAAATGCACAGCGCGTCCAGCGCACCGCGAGGGCGGTTGCTGCGGTGGACGTTTTGGTGAATCTGGCAGATATCGCCGTGAAGAACAATTATTGCCTGCCGGAGGTCGATCTTTCCGGTGACATTCAAATCCGTGCCGGACGGCATCCGGTCGTAGAGCAGATGCTCAAGGACAGCCTTTTTGTGCCGAACGACACCTTCCTCGACTGCCGCCAAAACACCTGCGCCATTATCACAGGCCCGAATATGGCAGGCAAATCGACCTATATGCGCCAGGTTGCGCTGATCGTTTTGATGGCGCAGATCGGCTCGTTTGTGCCTGCCAGGAGTGCGCGCATCGGCATCGTTGACCGCATTTTTACCCGTGTGGGCGCATCGGATGATCTATCTTCGGGCAAGTCGACCTTCATGGTTGAAATGTCGGAGGTTGCGGATATTTTGAAGCATGCGACACCGCAGAGCCTTCTGATCTTAGATGAGATCGGCCGCGGCACATCGACCTTTGACGGTATGGCGATCGCGCGCGCGGTTTTGGAGTACGCCGCCGACAAGAAGCGGCTGGGCGCAAAGACCCTCTTTGCCACCCATTACCACGAGCTGACTGATTTGGAAAATGAGCTGAGCGATGTAAAAAACTATTCCATCGCCGTGAAAAAGCGCGGCAGCGACATTGTATTTTTAAGAAAGATCGTTACGGGAGCGGCGGACGATTCCTACGGCGTGGAGGTCGCGAAGCTGGCAGGGCTTCCCGATAAGGTCGTCTCTCGTGCCAGAGAGCTTTTGCGCGACTTGGAGAGCGGCGCGCCGACACGCACCGTCACGGTTGCCGCAGACGATCAGATCTCCATGATGAGCATGGAGAACGATGCGCTTCGCAAAAAGCTCGAGTCGATCGATGTGGAAACGATGACGCCCATTGAGGCGCTGAACGCGCTGTATGAGCTGAAAAAAATGATTTGAGGTGAGAACTTTGTTCCAAGTTTTTAAGGTAAAAAACATTCTTGCGCCGAAAAAAACGCAGCTTCTGCTCGGTATTTTTTGCTGGGTGATGTATGAGTTCGTCCTCGGGCTGTTGCTGCTGCTGTTTTTTGACACGGATACGAAGAACGGGATGTTTTGGTACCAAATTTCCTACTTTTGCTCCTCCTTTTTGCTGACGGCGGGCTGCTTTTTCCCGTTTTTAAAAGAGTCGCTCGGCGCTGCAAACTTCCGCGCGCTGCCTTTGCTTGTGCTCAAGGGCTACGGTTTTTATTATTTGATGGCGTTTGCGGTCTCTTTTTTAATCATCCTCCTTCGCATCGACTCGACGGATGCTTCGACCAATGTCAATCAGGATCTGGTGGTCGGTCTGATCAAGCAGAATCCGCTGCCGATGCTGATCTGCTCGTGCTTGCTTGCACCTGTCACCGAGGAATGTCTGGTGCGCGGTGTGATCTTTGCGCCGTTGTGCCGCAAGAAGCCGTGGCTTGCGTATGTGGTTTCCGCGCTGGTGTTCTCGGGGCTGCACATGATCGCCTCCATCGGTGAGATGACGTGGCTCGATGCGGTGGAAAATCTGCTGACGTATATTCCAAGCAGCATTGCACTGGGTTGGGTCTATCAGTATTCGGGCACGATCGTTGCGCCCATTGCGCTGCACTGTGTGACGAATCTGATCGCATTTTTGCTGAACCTTGCGATGTAAGTAATGCGAAGAACGTTTCAAATTTTGATTTATCGGTGAGTTATGATTTTACTATAAATCTATGTTAAAATATTTCGTTTCGGAACCGATTTTGTTTTTACGAATCCTGTTCCTCTCGATGGCTTGTGCAGCCTCCGGCGGGTACCTTTCTTGCATCGACAGGAAAGGTACGAAAGAAGCGACTCGGGGGAGCTGCTGCAGAAAACCTATCGTTCCCTCAGAATGACGATAAATCAGGCGCATGCAACTGTTCGATAAATCGAAAATTGTACATAGGAGAAGAGGTGAAGTTCATGCCGAAAATTCAACAGCTTTCGCCCCATGTAGCGGATCTGATTGCCGCCGGCGAGGTCGTGGAGCGGCCTGCCAGCGCCGCCAAGGAGCTGGTGGAAAATTCCATCGATGCCGGCGCGAAAAATATCACCGTCGAGGTGCAAAACGGCGGAATGACCTTCCTGCGCGTGACCGATGACGGCTGCGGCATGCTGCCCGAGGACGCCGAAACGGCGTTTTTGCGCCATGCCACGAGCAAGCTGCGCACCGCGCGTGATCTTGAGGCGATCCATACGCTGGGCTTCCGCGGAGAAGCGCTTGCAGCCATCAGCGCGGTTTCGCGCATCGACCTTTTGACCAAAACAGAAGATTCTCCGCTCGGTACGAGTCTGCATTTGGAGGCCGGTGTGATCACCGAGCGTGAGCAGGCAGGCTGTCCCGACGGCACGACCATCATCGTGCGCGACCTGTTTTTCAACACGCCTGCGCGCATGAAGTTTATGAAGCGCGATACCGTGGAGGGGGCAGCGGTTGTTTCGGCCGTGGCGAAGCTCGCTCTTGCGCATCCCGAGGTCTCCTTCCGTGTGATCAAGGACGGCAAGGAGGAGCTGCGCACCATCGGTGACGGTCAGCTTTTGAGCGCGATCCGCGCTGTTATGGGCAGGCAAAGCGCACAGGAAATGGTGCAGATCAACAGCCATTTTGAAAAATACGCCCTCGCGGGCTATATTTCCAAGCCTACGGCAAGCCGCGGCAATCGCAGCAATCAAATTTTCTTCGTCAACGGCCGCCATGTGCGTTCGAAGACGATGTGCGCCGCCTTGGAGGCGGCCTATGCCAATCGGATCATGGTTGGGCGGTTTCCGTCTTGCGTGCTGCATCTGACGCTGCCCGAGCATTTGGTGGATGTGAACGTGCATCCTGCCAAGATCGAGGTAAAGTTTATTAACGAACGAGATATTTTTGACTGCGTCCGCTATGGCGTTGAGGGCGCGCTCGACCGCGCACCTGCGCGTGTGCAGATGCAGCTTCCCGAGCAGCCGAAAACGCAGATGCAGCGTGCCGAGCCTGTAAATTCGGTAAAATCGCCTTCGGCCGTGACAGCGCCGAAGCAGGAGTTTTTCCGCACCATGACGGCGGAGGATTACCGCGCATTTGCGCAGGTGATGAAGGAGACCCCGAGGGTGCAGGCGCCGAAGGAGCTGATGGAGCGGTTTAACGCCGCAGCGCCGCAAAAGACCGCTCCTGCCGAAAAGGCTGCACCGCTGAAAATCGAGAACGAAGCTTTTTCCATAAAGCCTGCCGAGAGCAAGCCGATGCAGGAAGCAGAACCGGCGCAAACGCAGCTCTCTTTCGAAACGAAAAGCGCGCCTGAGCGTGACGAGCCGCAGCAGACCATTGAGCTGCCTGCGCAGCCGTGGCGGCTGATCGGTGAGGTTTTGGATACCTATATTCTGGTCGAGCAGGACAGAAGCCTGCTTTTGATCGATAAGCATGCCGCCCATGAGCGGCTGCTGTTTGAAAAATTCCGCGCACGGCAAGAGCCTGTTATGCCGCAGCTTTTGCTCTCGCCGCTGCTTTGCACGATGGAGCGCGAGGAGGCTGCGCTGCTGTGCGAAAACGAAACGCTGCTTGCGCAGTACGGCTTTGCTCTGTCCGACTACGGCGACGGCACGCTTGCCGTGCAGCAGATTCCGGCGGAGCTGAGGGCAGACGATGCCTGTGATGCGCTTTGCGCCATCGCCTCGGATCTGAAAAACGGAAAGCAGCGCTCTCAAACCGAGCTGCGCGACACCGTTTTGCACACCGTTGCCTGCAAAGCGGCCGTCAAGGGCGGTCAGCACAGCGAGCGAAAAGAGCTGGAAGCGATCGTCCGTGAGGTCTTGCGCCGTGAGGATCTGAAATACTGCCCCCACGGAAGACCCATTTGCGTGGAGCTGACGGACAAACAGCTTGAAAAACAGTTTAAGAGGTAGCTATGGACAAAATTCTTTGTATCGTCGGCCCGACCGCAAGCGGCAAAACGCGCCTGTCGGTCGCTTTGGCGCAGGCGATGGATGCGGAGATCGTTTCGTTTGATTCTATGCAGGTGTATAGCGGCATGGACATCGGTACGGCAAAGCCGACTATGGAAGAACGCGGCGGTATTCGACACCATATGTTTGACGTGGCGCGGCCGAATGAGGATTTTTCCGTCGGCCGCTATGTCGAGATGGCAGATGCCTGCGTGCAGGACATTTTATCGCGCGGAAAGGCTGCCGTTTTGGTCGGCGGTACGGGGCTCTATGTCGATTCGCTGATCGCAGGACGTGAGTTTGCGCCGTTTCCGTCGACGCGACGGCGTGAAGAGCTGTACAAACGGTTGGAAAACGAGGGCATTGAGCCGCTCTATGCCGAGCTGATGCGCATCGATCCGCAGGCGGCGGAAAACATCCATCCTGCCAACCATAAGCGCGTTTTGCGCGCGCTGGAGGTGTTTTTGGAGACGGGAACGACCTTATCCGAGCACAACCGCCTGACGCAGCTTCAGCCGCCGAAATACGAGCCGATCTGGATTGGCTTGGATTATGTAAACCGAGAAACGCTGTACCGCCGCATCGATCTGCGCGTGGAAGTGATGCTTGCACAGGGCTTGGAGCAGGAGGTGCGAGGTCTGCTGCAAAGCGGCATCCCGAAAAATGCCACCGCGCTGCAGGCCATCGGCTACAAGGAGCTTGTGGCATATCTCAACGGCGAAGGCACGCTGGAGGAGGCAAAGCAGACCATTCAGCGTTCGTCCAGACGCTATGCCAAGCGGCAGCGCACATGGTTTTACCGCAACGAAAAGGTGCAGTGGCTGCTTTTGGAGGATGAGCCGAATTTTGATGCGGTTTTTCACCGCGCGCGACAGCTTGTGCCGAATTTCGACAGATAATATACGCTAAAATATAAGTACACTCCCATTCAACGGGAAATATAAATGTAAAGAGGTACTTATATGGCAAACACAGAAAACCTGCAGGACGCGATTTTGAACGAGGTGCGCAAGGAGCATACGCCCGTGACGCTGTTTTTGATGAACGGCTTTCAGATGAAGGGTATTGTGACGGGCTTTGACAGCTTTACCGTTGTGCTCAGCTCCGAGGGTAAGCAGCAGATGATCTACAAGCATGCGATTTCCACGCTTGTACCGCTGCAGCCGGTGCGCCTTCCGGCATAACTTCGCTCGTCCTGCGAAGGAGACGTTATGAAAAAGCAGGGCAGTTTTTATCTCAAGATCATTTCCATAACGCTGGCCGTTTTTATGGCGCTGTACGTCATCTCGTCGATGCTGATTGAAGATGGCGTGCCGCATACGATCGAAACGGTTCTTTACTGCGAAGTCGGCGACGGTGAGACCGTTTCCGGCTTTGTGGTGCGTGATGAGACGGTCCTGGTCAGCTCTGCGCCGATCGTGGTCTGCGAGCTGACGGAGGGCGAGCGTGTCGGCAGCGGTCAGTCCGTTGCCACGGGCTATACCAGCGACTCCGCGCGTCAGAGTCGTGAGCAATTGTTCTCCCTGCAGAATCAGCGCGAGCAGCTTTCTCTGGCTGCGCGAGAGACCGACGGAAAGAACAATGATATTCTCGACAATCAGATCTCGGATATGATCGTGTCGGTGGCGATACAGGCGCACGGCGGCCGTTTGGATGCCATGCGCACCTATATCACCGAGCTTGAGCCGCTGATTTTGCGGCGCTGCGTTTCGGGCGATGACGAGCGCGAGATACAAAACCGCATCAACCGCATTGATGAACGTATCGCGCTGCTTACTACGCAGAGCGCCAGCGGCGCCAGCGCCATTACGGTTGAGGAAGCAGGCTATTTTTCGCAGGTGGTGGACGGCTTGGAGAATCTGCTCACGCCGGAGCGCGTAATGAGTATGGGCCTTGAGGATCTGCGCTCCGTCGGACAGCAGGAGGTTTATATCCCCGACGATGCCATCGGCAAGCTGGCTGTGGGTCAAAAATGGTATTTTGTCACCGAAATTCCCGAAGACCGCCAATGCACCGTGGGCAAATATCTGACCGTCAGCTTTGCCGGCGAGGGCCTGCAGGAGTTGGATATGCTGGTCGAGCGCGTGGGTGAGGCGGAGGACGGTATGCGCCTTTTGGTGCTCTCGTGCAGCCGACATCTGCAGCGTGTGACGAGTCTTCGCACCCAGACGGCGGAGATCATTTTTGACACCTATGAGGGCTTGCGCATCCCGAAAAACGCGCTGTATGTGGTCGACGGGCTGACGGGCGTTTATGTACTCGAGGCCAACCGCGCCGAGTGGAAAACCGTGGACAAGCTGCTGCAGTACGGTGATTATTACCTGATCTCGTGGGATCGGACGAACACGGAAGGACTCTGGCCGAACGACCAGATCATTATTACGGATGAATATATCAGAGATGGGACGGTGATCGGAGAATGATCCGAGAAAATATTGAGGCCATCCGTGCACGGATGGCGCAGGCCGCCGCGCGTGCCGGCCGTGACCCGAAGGAAATTTTGCTGTGCGCCGCGACGAAGATGAACGGTGCGGAAAACGTCCGCGAGGCGATTGCCTGCGGCGTGGACTGCTGCGGCGAAAACCGTGTGCAGGAGCTGGCGGAAAAAAGTGCGCTCAACGCCTATGAAGGCGCGCCTGTCCATTTCATCGGACATCTGCAGACCAACAAGGTCAAGCAGGTGGTGGGCAAGGTCGATCTGATCCAATCGGTCGACCGTCTGCCGCTTCTTCAGTGTATCGAGAAGGAGGCGGCAAAGCAGGGCATTGTGCAGGACATCCTGTTTGAGATCAACATCGGTCAGGAGGAGAGCAAGTCCGGCTTCACACCGTCCGAGACGGTCGAATTGGCTGAGAAAATCGACCAATTTCCCCATGTTTTTCTGCGCGGACTGATGGCAATCCCCCCTGTTTCGCAAAAATCAGGAGATAATTGCAGATATTTTGAGAAAATTCACAGAATTTCTGTTGACATAAGTGCAAAAAAAACGCATAATAGTAGTATGGAAATTTTGTCGATGGGAATGACGGACGATTTTGAGGACGCCATCGCCTGCGGCAGCACCATGATCCGCGTCGGAACCGCAATTTTCGGCGCGAGGAACTACTTTTAAGAAATTACATACACGGAGGTAATCCCCATGGGATTTATGGATGAAATCAGAAAACTGACCCACCCCTATTCCGAGCAGGAAGAAGAATTTGACGATTATGATGACGAGCCTCTGGAGGAAGAGGAAGTGCCCGCACCGTCGCAGCGCCGTACCTTCCCGAAGAGCGGTGAGTCCTCCAGAAGCACCAACCGTGTCGTGAACATCAATGCCACGACTCAGATGCAGGTCGTTTTGGTCAAGCCCGACCGTTTTGATCAGGTTTCCGAGATCGCTGACCACCTGCGAGACAAGCAGGCGTTGGTTTTGAACCTCGAAGCAACCAACAAGGACGTTGCACGCCGTTTGGTCGATTTCCTGTCCGGCTGCGCCTATGCCCTTGACGGCAAGATCAAGAAGGTCGCCATCTCCACCTATCTCATCACGCCGTATAATGTCGACGTGGTCGGTGATCTGGCAGAGGAGCTTGAGAGCGCCGGAATGTATTTTTAATTTTACGTCCAAAAAAATAGATAGGAGCTGAAGAGTATGTTTACGCCGCAACAAATACAGGAGATCAGCTTTGATACTGTGCGTAAGGGTGGCTACGATATGGACTCTGTCGACCGCGTTTTAGAGCCGTTGACACAGGACTATCTGACATTGTATAAAGAAAACTCCGTGCTCAAGAGCAAGCTGCGTATTTTGGTCGAGAAGCTCGAGGAATACCGCCAGCAGGAAAGCTCAATGCAAAATGCCATTTTGACTGCGCAGAAAACGAGCGAGAAAATGATCGCAGAGGCGGAGAAAAAGTCTGCAAAGATTCTTTTGGAGGCCGAGCAGAAGGCGCAGAATAAAGCGCAGAACATCGACTCTTTGACCACAGCCGAGGAAGAACGTCTGAATGCTGCCAAGAAGGCAAGTGCAGATTTCTTGGATTCGATGGAAAAGCGTCTGAAGCGCCAGATCGAGCTGATCGACGAGCTGCGCAAGCTGGAGCTGCCCGAACAGGTGAAGGAACAGCCCAAGGAGCGCCGTGCGTATGACTTCAACACCGAGCCTGCCGAGCCGACCAAGGAGCAGAAGGCAGATGCTTTGATCGAGCAGATCGGTCAGAATATTGAAGAAAAGATGTCCGATTCCTTCGGCCGCAGCGGCGGCATGAGTATCCACACCGAGGCGTATAACGCCGAGGAACACAAGGCTGCCCCTCTGCACGGAGAGTTTGCCAATGCGACCCCGAAGAAATTTGAGGATCTGCAGTTCGGCAGGAACTATCATCCCGACGAGGGCTGATCTGCCGGCACAAATAAATATCGGCTGAGAAGGGGACAGGATCCTTTTGCGGTGCGTTTTCAGAGAGCTGTCGTTTGGTGCGAGGCAGCCGCACGAATCGTGATTATCACCCCGGAGCTTCCGCCTGAAAACATATGAAGCACAATCTGAATTTTGCATTTTTTAGTAAGTCTGTTCGTTAGAAGAACCGTGTCATCCTGAGGAGCGAAGCGACGAAGGATCTTAGCGAGGCTACCGTGCCAACAAGATTCTTCGCCTGCGCAGTTGTCGGCAGCTTGCTGCCCTGCGAATGCGGCGTGCCCCTTGTGGGTATACGCTCAGAATGACACTCTAAGAATTGGGCATTTTTGTCCTAAGCTTACTAAAATTGATAGCCATATTCCGTATTTCGGTGCAACATCGGTAGGGCAGGACGGTTCACACCCGTTAGCGTGTTTCGAGTGCCCCACGCGTGGGGAACAAGAGTGGTACCGCAGAGCTTCCTCTGTCTCTTGACGAGATGGGGGAAGTTTTTTTGCATGGCTTTGATACTAAGCTCCGATTAAAAGCTGACAGGGCTATGTTTTGTCATTGCGAAGAATCTCAGCGAGGGTGTCGAAATGCAGCAATTTCAATGCTAAAAAAGATTCTTCGTCGCCGCAAGCGGCTCCTCATACCAATCACTCATTAAAATGAGACTTGTCTCATTTTAATGGCAAAATCAGCATTCGTGATTGTATGAGACGAGTTTTCGCGATTTCTACATTATAATCGCGAAAACAGCAACGCATCCAAGCGTTGCCTCTCTGATTAAAAGTCTACTTTTAATCAGAGAGTAGTATCAGAATGACATGAGGAGACTTCTTCGACACGCTCGCGCGTCTTGTTGACATGCGGTGGTCGGCTTTTGAGCTGCTCGACAAGTCGGAATTTACTCCGCAGGGACACAGGCGGTACTTTTTACAACAACTGAAAAAATATTGAACTTAAAATACATGGAGGTTTTTACATGGACTACAAAAACACCATCATCACACCGAAAACCGATTTCCCGATGCGTGCAGGTCTGCCGCAGCGCGAACCCGGCATGCTGGAAAACTGGAACAAGATCGACGTTTACAAGCTCCTGCGCGAGAAGAACGCAGGCAAGCCGCGCTTCGTTCTGCACGACGGCCCTCCCTTCTCCAACGGCGATCTGCACATGGGTCACGCGCTGAATAAGACGCTGAAGGATTTCATCGTCCGTTCCTACGCCATGCGCGGCTACGACACGCCCTTCACCCCCGGCTGGGACAACCACGGCATGCCCATCGAGTCTGCCATCATCAAGAAGAATAAGCTCAATCACAAGACCATGCCCGTGACCGAGTTCCGTACCGCCTGCGAGAATTTTGCGCAGGACTTCATCGACCGTCAGAGAAACGGCTTCCGCCGTCTGGGCATCATCGGTGACTGGGACAAGCCCTACCGCACGATGGACAAGAGCTTCGAGGCAGAAGAGGTCAAGGTCTTTGGCGAAATGTACCGCAAGGGCTATATTTATAAGGGCCTGAAGCCCGTCTACTGGTGCCCCAAGGACGAGACCGCTCTGGCCGAGGCCGAGATCGAGTACCGGGACGATCCGTGCACCTCCATCTATGTCAAGTTTGCCCTCAAGGATACGCAGGGCAAGCTCGATGCGGCAAACACCTTCGTCATCATCTGGACGACCACGCCGTGGACGCTCCCGGGCAACCTCGCCATTGCGCTCAACGCAAGCGAGAGCTATGTGATCGTCAAGGCCGGCAATGAAAAATACATCGTTGCAGAAGCACTTTTGGAAAAGACCATGAAGGCAGGCGGCATTGAGGAATACGAGATCGTTGACCGTCACGAGGGCCGTTTCTTTGAGTATATGACTGCGCAGCATCCGTTCTTGGAGCGTGATTCTCTGCTCGTTACCGCCGATTATGTTACCATGGATTCCGGTACCGGCTGTGTTCACACCGCTCCCGGCTTCGGCG
>CAYVLD010000004.1:0-29740 GCA_964452205.1 uncultured Oscillospiraceae bacterium | reverse complement strand
ACTCTTGCCATTTCTTATATCCTCCTATCCGATTATTTGTACGGGATCATCTTTTTGATGGTCTCTACGTTGGTGACATCAGCGTAAGTCGTGCTTCTCAGACGACGGCCGCGCTTGGTGTCCTTCTTGGTGAGGATATGGCTCTTGAAAGCGTGAGCTCTCTTAACTTTTCCGGTCTTGGTGAGATTGAATCTCTTCTTTGCACCGCTGTGGGTCTTCAGTTTCGGCATTGGAATTCTCCTTTGTAATTATTTTGCAGCCTTCGGGGACAGGAAAATCGACATGTTTCTGCCCTCAAGCTTAGGTTTCTTGTCAAGGTTGGAAACTTCGGCGCAGCCCTCTGCGAATCGGATCAAAAGCTGCTCACCGATCTCCGTATGCGCCATCTCACGGCCGCGGAAACGGACGGTGACTTTAACGCGGTTGCCGTCGGTTAAGAACTTGCAAGCGTTGCGCATTTTGGTATTCAGGTCATTTGTATCGATGCCGGGAGACATGCGGATCTCCTTAATTTCGACGACGCGCTGATTTTTCTTGGCTTCTTTCTCTTTCTTGAGCTGGTCAAAGCGGAATTTGCCGTAATCCATGATCTTGCAGACAGGGGGAACGGCATTCGGGGAGATCTTGACGAGATCAAGCTCCTGCTCTTCAGCCATTGCCAGAGCTGCTTCAGATGTAACGATTCCGACCATGACACCGTCCGCACCAATCAAGCGAACTTCTTTGTCCCGAATTTCCTCGTTGAGCTGATGATCTAATTTGCTGATGGGAAAGCACCTCCATTTTCAAAGACAAAAAATTGCGGATGCCAACAGCACCCGCATCAAACAAACGCACTTTGTGTGCGCAATTGTTGGATATTCAACCTCTTCACATTGCTGGAGGTGAGGACGGGGCTGCCGACCTTCTTCGTTTTGCGCAGTTAGTATAGCACCGCTGAAGAAGTTTGTCAAGTGTTTTTTGTAAACTTTTTTTCTTTTCATTTCTTATTTTATCTGGTATAATAAAGAAAAAGACCTGTTTTTTGAAAGGAGATAGAAATGAAAAAACACATTGTCTTTCTTTTAGCGATATGCTTGATCGTATCCACACTGTGCGCCTGCGGAAAGGAAGCTGCACCGACGGTAGTGACCTATGAAAAGGATACGACTGAGGCTACCACACAGGCACCGCAGACGACTGCACCGGAGACAACGGAGCCTGCTTCGGTCACAGAGCCGACCGGTGAAGCGCATACGGCATTTTATGAAATGACGTATTCCTCTGCGCGCATCCAGCGCGACAGCGTGGGAAATCTGTGGTTGAACGTGATGATTTCGCTTGTGAATCAGAGCCAAGAAACGATCAGTCTGCCGTACAGCACCATTTCTATTTATGCCGATGGGGAAGAGGTTTTGCAGCTTGAGGATGCGATTTGCTATCCGCAGATCTTGGAGCCGGGCGAAACAGGGTATTACTTCGAGCAGTGTCAGGTCGATTTGGACGAAAATCTGGAGCTGACGGCTGAGACAAGTCCGAATGTCGAGCGAGCCAACGACATGAAAAAATATGCTGTGGAGGATATTCAGCTCCGCGATTCTGCCTTCGGTGTTGAGGTATACGGAATGTACCGGACGGATGAGGCGGTCAGCGGTCTGATGTGTGCGGCGGTCGTGCTGTTTGATTTGGAAGGTAAGCCCTTTGCCGTTCTGAGCGATTATTTTGACGCTTCTGCGAAGGAGTTTATCCTTTCGAGCGATAAGCTGCCCGAGGGCTTGCGCACGACGGATATTTCCTCCTATATTGCATATGTATATCCCTATGCCGGCTGATCGGAAGGACAGACCCATTGCGGTCTTTGATTCCGGCATGGGCGGCATCAGCGTTTTGCGCGCGTTGGTGCGCCTGATGCCGCAGGAGAATTTCCTTTATTTCGGGGATTCGGCAAATGCGCCCTATGGCTCGCGTCCGGCTGAACAGATTCGCGAGCTGACATTGCGCCATGCGGAGCGTTTTTTTGAAAACGGTGCCAAGGCATTTGTCATTGCTTGCAATACGGCAACGAGCATTGCGGTGCAGGAGCTGCGAGAGCGGTATCCCGAGCGGATCATTATCGGCATTGAGCCTGCGCTGAAGCCTGCAATCGAATGTTTTCCGCAGGGAAAGATCCTTGTCATGGCAACGGAAACGACACTTCGTGAGAAAAAATTTGCGGAGCTGATGGCGCAGTATGCGCAATCGTGCGATATTATAAAATGTCCGTGTCCGGAATTGGTAGAATTTGTTGAGCGCGGAGAGCTGGAAGGTGAGAGGGTGCGAGAGGCAATTCGCAATCTCCTGCAGCCGTTGCCGCAGCCCGATGCGATCGTGCTGGGCTGCACGCATTTTCCGTTCCTGCGAGAAGCGATCCGGTCGGTTGTAGGAGAAAAAACGGCGATATTCGACGGCGCGGACGGCACCGCGAAGGAAACGCATCGCCGTCTTTTGCAGGAGGAGCTTCTGCGTGCGGGCGAGGGCAGCGTTGTGCTGACAAACAGCCTTGAGGAAATGTGGGAATTGTCAAATCAGCTTTTGCATGCAAAATTATAAGGAGGCTTATTATGAAAAATATCGTTACGATCAGTCGTGAATTTGGCAGCGGCGGCCGCACCATCGGCAAAATGGTCGCGCAGAAGCTGGGCTATGCGTTTTACGACAGCGAAATTGTCAATAAAGTCGCTGAACGCAGCGGTTTTTCGCCTGCCTTCATTGAAGAATGCGGAGAGTATGCCGGCGCGCGCAGCAGCTTGTTGTTTTCGTTGGCGGCGGCCAATCAGTATTCGATCGGCGGCATGTCCATGCAGGATAAGCTCTATCTGGAGCAGGCGAATATCATTAAAGAGCTTGCCGATCAGGGCGGCTGCGTGATCGTGGGTCGGTGCGCGGACTATGTTTTGCGCGAACGTAAGGATTGCCTGCATGTGTTTATCTGCTCCGATATGGAAAGCCGCGCGAAGCGCATTGTCGAGGTATACGGAGCGAAGGAAAAATCTCCCGAAAAACGTCTGACAGAGAAGGATCAAAAGCGCAGAGTGTATTACAGAAACTATACGGGTCGCGAATGGGGACAGATGAAGAATTACGCTCTGTGCCTCAACAGCGGCGTGCTGGGCTTGGAAGTGTGTGCGGAAATGATCGTGCAGGCTGCAAAATGACATAAACTGACATGAGAAAACGTCGCTCCTTTGCGTAAACTATGGAAAACGCAAAGGAGCGATTTTTATGACGGAGCTGACGCAAAAAAATTATAATGCAGAGACTCAAAATATAGGGATTCCGGTTTTAATAGAATTTTCCGCCAGATGCGCAATGCCTGCGGAGCTGACGGAAAAGTATGCCGATCAATGTAAATTTTGCAGGGTGGATGTGGGAAAACAGGCGTTGTTCGCGCAAAAATTCGACCTGCTGAAGCTGCCGACAAGTATTTTGATGCAAGATGGCAAAATCATCCAGCGCATCAGCGGACAACGCTCGAACGAGGAGTGGAAGAAAATTTTAAATCTGGATTAATTCGTACTCGTCGCTGCCGAGACCGATCTTGACACCGTGTGCGATCTGTGCGCGCCAGTCGGTGACGGTGTGCAGGGAGGTAAAGAGATCCCTTTCGCCCTCGGCATATTCAAATTCTTGGCTGCGCGGCATTCTGTTGCACGCATCGGCGCAGGCAAGATCGATCGCAACAGGATCGAAGGAGGCAAACATGCCGATGTCGGGAATGACGGGAATGTCGTTGACTCCGTAGCAATCGCAAACAGGGCTGACATCGCACACGAGACTGATGTGAAACTGCGGCTTGCCCTGTACGATTGCCTTGGTGTATTCTGCCATTTTGCAGTTTAAAATGGTGGTGCTTTCGTCGTTTGCAGCGTCGATGGCATCTACGGGACAGGCACCGATGCAGCGGCCGCAGCCGACACATTTGTCTAAATCAATGCGCATTTTGCGGTTTTCCAAAATCGGCGCGCCGTGTGCACAAGCCTTCGCGCAGGCACCGCAGCCAACGCACTTTTCTGTGTAAACGATGGGCTTTCCTGCAGAATGCATCTCCATCTTACCGGCACGAGAACCGCCGCCCATGCCGAGGTTTTTGATCGCGCCGCCGAAGCCGGCTGCCTCATGACCCTTGAAGTGCGTCAGAGAGATCACAATGTCCGCATCCATCAGCGCACGGCCGATCTTCGCGCGCTTGATATATTCGCCGTCTATGGGAACCTCGACATCGTCTGTGCCCTTCAGACCGTCGGCAATCAGAAGATGACAGCCGATATTGTACGGGTTGAAGCCGTTTTGGTAGGCGGATTCCAAGTGGTCGAGGGCGTTTTTCCGTCCGCCGACATAGAGGGTGTTGCAATCGGTCAAAAACGGCTTGCCGCCAAGCTGCTTGATGAGGTCAACAACGGTCTTGGCATAATTCGGGCGCAGGTAGGCTAAGTTGCCGGGTTCACCGAAATGCAGCTTTACGGCAACATATTTGTTCTCAAAGTCGATCTGATCGATACCGGCGGTCAGCATCAGGCGCATCAGCTTCTGCTGCAGATTTTCCTGCAAAGTTGTGCGGAAGGTGGTAAAATAAACTTTTGACATTTTCATTACCTCCAAGGGTTTTCATTCATTATAATATAATGTCGTATAAAAAGCAAGAGCCGCCTTCTGACGAAGGCGGCTCTCAGACTGTTGAAAAACTACCGTTTTGTTATTCTGAGCGTCAGCGAAGAATCTAAGCGAAACTCCGTAAATGCTGTTCCTCGTCGCTGCATGCAGTTTATCGGAATGACATAAACGGGAATGTGTTTTATGTTCTTACTTTTCTTCCTTACAGGAGAGGAACTTCCAGACAAGAGCAGCCAGAACGCCGCCGACCAGAGGGGCGACGATGAAGATCCAGACATTCGACAGAGCCTCGCCGCCTGCCAGCAGTGCAACGCCGAAGGAGCGCGCCGGGTTGACGGAGGTGCCGGTCAGACCGATGCCGAGGATATGGACAAGCGTCAGCGTCAGGCCGATGACGATGCCGGAAACTTTGGCATTTTCAACCTTGGAGGTCACGCCGAGAATTGCAAAGACAAACACAAAGGTCAAAAGGATCTCAGCCAGGATGGTGACACCGACACCGGTATTTGCGAACTGCGAGCCTTCCACCAAGCCGTTGGTTGCGAAAGCGCCCTTCGGATCGAAGAAGATAGCAAGCACGCCGGCACCTGCCAAGCCGCCTGCGAACTGGGCAATGACATAGCCGACAAAATCCTTCACGCTCAGCTTCTTGGAAACGAGCATCGCGATGGAGACTGCGGGGTTGATGTGGCAGCCGGAAATGTTGCCGATGCTGTAAGCCATTGCGACGATAACGAGACCGAAGGCCAGAGCGGTTAAGAGCCAACCGCCCTCAACGCCGCAGCCCGTGACGATCGCTGTGCCGCAGGCAAAGACAACCAGGACAAACGTGCCGAGAAATTCTGCCAAATACTTTTTAATTGCGCACATGATTGATTTCCTCCTTAAAATTCTTTGGAGTTCCCTCCTAAATAAAAGTATAGCATAATGATCCGTAAAATTCTACTGCCATATTGCTGAAAATGTCAAAAAATCATGATGTCTTGCATATTCCTTGTATACTGCTTGATCTGCGTTTCGATGGAATCGATGCGCCGGATTGCATCCAAGTCGTTCGCCGTCTGCAGCATGCAGAAATTCGGCGGCAGCATTGCGGTCTTGTTCAAGCACATTGCGCCCAAAAGCTGCCTTGCGACCAGATCGCTGCCGGAAAAGCCGCTGACCACCACACCGAACAGATATTTATCATACAGATCGCTGTGCAGGAGAAGACTGGTCAGTCGGTTGAACAACGCCGTAATGTTTGCGCTGACGGCATCGTTGTAGTTTGGACACAGGAACAGCAAGGCGTTGCAATCCCGAATGGCAGGCAGGACGGTCTCGGAGATTGCGCCGCCATAGAAGCAGGTGCCGTTTTTGGAAAAATGCAGGCAGGCGTGGTAAGAACAGCCTCTGCAGTCGTGGATGGTGCCGTTTTGCAGGGAGATTTCTCGGATGTCGCACACAGCTTCAAGCTCCTGCCGCATTTTGCTCCACAACCACAGCGTGCTCGAACGTTTGCTTTCCGAGGCGTGCAAAACAAGAATTTTCGGACGCGCAAAATGCGGCGGTTTAAAAACGGCAAGCCGCTGTACCAGCTCCTTTGCGCGCAGAAGGTACATTTCCTTCCACGAAAGACCGCGCTGCTCTGCCAAAATGTGATGATTATACAGCGTCTTTGTGCCCTCGACAAGCGGCTTGCCGGGGAAAAGGCAGCCTGCCATGCTCGAAGCGAGCACCATGTCTTGTGCAAGCTGCTTGGTGTAAAGCTCGCTTTCTCCGTCAACGATGACAGAACCGATGCTGCCTTGCAGACACTCGCGGTTCGCGCGAAGATGCCGCAATAGCTGAAGCGTCTGCGCATCCATGCCGCATTCATCGCACGCAAGCGCAAAGAGAATACGGCAATTTTTCAAATCGTCCTGCGCGGTGACAAACCGATGCTCCACATCCTGCAGAGCAAATTCGAGCGTTTCTGACAGACGCGGCTGCTTTTTCGGCATAAGAACGTCAATCATAGCAAAACGCCTCCAGTGAGCGATGAACCTGATCGAGCCTTTTCGCAAGTTCAGGCGACAAAACCTCACGTTCTGCGCAAACGCCGAGCGCGGTAAAGCGGCTGCGGCAGCCGAAATACGCCTTGCCCAGCGGAATTGCGCCGAAGTGCGGCTGTCCGCGCAGAAGCTGCAAAATGCTCAGCGCAGCCGACGAGATCGCAGGTGCGATATACGGCTTAAAGCCAAGCTCACGCACCTTCAGGTTTGCGGTGACGGTCAGCTCTGTCAAGCGTGCGGAAACGGCTTCGTCATATTCGGTCGGGTGATTTGCAACGATCAACTCTTTGCCGTGCGGCCCGTAGACACGGCCGTTTGAAAAATCAATTTTTTCTTTTTCGGCGTAGTAGGCGGCGCGTGCCGCCATGACACCCAGACCGAAGCCCTGCACCTGCTCGGGGAGCAGTCCTTTGGCATCGAACAGGCCGTTTTCGTCCCGATTGCTTTCGAGAAATACAACGCGCGAGAGCTGATCGACAGGGTCGGAGATCTGACAGAACAGACCGAGAAAGCCGACTTCGCGTGCCTGCTTTGCGTAAGTGCGCAGCATTTGGCGATTTTTCTCGAATTGTGCCATGCGCACATCTTTCACATTCGAGCCAATGGCGGGTACGCCGATGGAGGCGGTGAATAAAAGCGCGTCGCAGTCAAAAAGCTGCTCTTTTTCGCAGATGAAAATGCGGGGAGACATGAGCACCTGATTGAGCTCCTGCTCGTAGCGCAGGCATTGCGCTTCGTTCGGATCGTAGATACCGATTTGCGTAATTTCGTGCCCAAGCAGCTTGAGCGCAGTCAGAAGCGTGCCGCCGACATCTCCCAAGCCTACCAAATTCAGGCGAAAGCCTGTTCGCTTTTTTTGCGAGAAGAGAAAATCAAAGGCGTTAAAAAAGGCGGTATTCAGCACGCCTGCGCCGTTCTCGGCAACGAAGTGCCTTAACTGTGAAAGCACATCGTTTTTTACAGGCGGCTGCAAAATTCGGGTGTCCTCTGCTTCGAAAATTTCGTTCGTGCTGGTTACGGCGAAAAATCCGCGGCTGCATTGCGCAGGACGGTTTATCAGAAAAATCAGCGGCGAAAAAAGCTCACTTTCAACACAATCTGCAGGAAAACCGCCGCCGAGAGAGCAAAGACAGTAATTTTTCCGGCGTTTAAATTCCATTTGTGGCGTCTCCTCTCATTCGAATACGGTCAAGCTGCAAAAGATCATCCTCCAGATATGCCGAGGCAGGAACGGAAAAATCATAGCTGAGCTGGTTGCCCCGATCGGGAAGCCTCGGCTGCGAGACGGCTTCTCCGAGCTTTCGCAGCGTTAAGGCGGTGTTGAAGCACTGCTGGTGTGTCTGCTCCAACGATTTGAGGATCATCAGCGTGTTTTCCAAAGCGGTGTGGCTGAAATCACGGATCGCCCGATCGGTCGTGCCGACAAAATGGCGTGGGTAATAATACGGCAAAATAAGATTTAACGACGGCAGCATTCGCCCATTTGCTGCGCGTTGGCTGACGGAATCGCCGCCCAAAAAGGGGTACAGGAGGCTTTCCGTGACCCAGTAATGCAGGTTGGGGATAAAATATTCGTAGTCCACCTGCTTGCCTTGCTCGCGCATTAAATCACGGCCGCGTCCGGAGCAAATGCCGACGATAATGCGGCTGACCTCCACGCCTTCACCCGTGAAAAGCGAGTTGAGCTTGGCAATGCGGTAGCCCTTGTGCAAAATATCATCGACCAGCAGAAGCGGTCTGCGGAAGGATTTAATGGTGCGAACCTGATTTTTCAGGCTGCTGTAGCCCGGATATTCCGCAACGGAGAAGGAGCTTCCGTCGGGAGAGAAGGTTTTATCCGCGTGCAGCGTTTTGGTTACGGTGTTCGGGACGATCTGATCGGATAGAATCTTGCCGTAGGGAACACACATCTGCTTGCCTAAGTAGTTTCCCTCAATGCCCAAGACTTGGTTGTGCTTCTGCACGCGGAACATCAGGGAATGATTCAGATACTCGGAATCGAAGCTCAGAAGCAGCTTGCCCGGATACAGGCGGCAAAGCGCATTGCGAAGCTGCGGACGAGTCAGCGCGATCGCGTCAAGCAGAGCCGGCGAGGAACGGTGCGGCTCTTTGATGCGCTGCAGTACATCCTGAATCAGCACCATCGGCGCGCGCATATCGACATAATAGAGTTTCTGCGTATCGGCAACCGGTATGAAACCGAGCTGTGTTAAGGTTTCGCCCAAAGCTTCATCCTCGCACCGACACAGCGCATAGGTGTGATCGTCGGATAAGCTGCGCACCAGAAGCTCGTTGAGAAGCGGACGTACCCACGACGGCTGAGCGCTGCAGCGGTCGATCATGAGAAGCTTTCCGGAGGTGCATCTGCGAACTGCCGAGCAGATTTCCACATCGTGCAGCTCGTCATAAAGCTCGGAGATCGTAATGGTATGACCGTACACCCAACCGTCAACGCATTGGGCCTGTCTGGAATACAGCACGACAGCGGTGGGATTGGCGGTGTGGTTTAAATGCTCAAACAGCTCCGGCGGCATGGTGTGAATATCCGGACGGCGAAATTCGTAATTCTGCGCCTTCAAAACATGCTTATACATCGGTGAGCGCAGGTACAGACCGTATTCATAGATATAAGCCTGCACGATCGGATCGACCAGAGCGGAAATGTCCATATTCTTATCGATGGATTCGCGAATACTTGTGGAAGAAATATCACAAAACTGTTCCGGCAGGGAAAATTCGATCAGCTTTCCCGTTATGATTTCTGAAACAGGGGGAAGCCCCTGCTCCTCAGAGGCCGGCCTGCGAATGATGATATGGTTGAAGGAAGCGGTGCTGCTGTCTGCATTGCGGTAGGCCGATGCGTTTTGTATCACGTCGCTGCCTGCAACCAGATAGACCTCACGCTCGGGAAAAAGCGCGCGCAGGGCTCGCATGTCCTCCCGAACGGCAATGTTGACGGGCAGATGGTCGGGGAACAGGTAGGTATCCCATTGATCGGCGGCAGACATTTGGGCGATCTTGCGGCGCAGCAGCTTAGGCAGCGTCCGCTTACTCCATGAGAACTCGTCGATGGCGAGATAGACCTCAAAGCCGCGCTTGCGGATCTCCTGCACGATACATTTGTGACCGGCGGAAAACGGGTCGAATGTCCCCGGGAAAAAGGCGATCGGTTTTCTTTCGGGGAAGGAGAAGGGAGCGCAGGTTACCTCGTGGTGCACCATAAAACGGTAGACGTGATTGAGCATGGCAGCGCGGTTGAAGAAGGTGAGCTGACCGCGAATCGGCTCACTTAAAAGCGACAGCAGCTTCTTGCTTACGCGAGTGAAGCAGTAGCAGCGCAGAGAAACGGGAAGATGCTCGTTTGCAAGAATATCATGGCACAGAACATTCAATGCGTTGCGGTGAATCGCAGAGTGATAGTGCGCAACGCCCGTCAGAAGCAGACCCAGACAGTAATCGATCAGATCAGAGCTGTCTTCGGGCAAGGCGGCGATCAAGCTGCCCAGCGTTCGCAGGACGGGACCGACAGGACGAATCACGCCGGAGCGCAGGTAGGTCTCCAAAAAATATACGGATTCCCAGACTTCCTTTTCCGGCAGGGTGCACACAAGCTTTCCCAGAAAATCGGGGATAAATCTTGCAATCTGCTCCTGTCCGTTTTCCAGCTCGCGCATCAGATCGACGGCGATCTCGTTGCGCTGATCGACCGTCAGATAGCCGCAGATGGACAAAAGCGCATTTCCTGCATGCTCGCGCACGGGCAGATGCTCGCTGACAGACAGAAGGTTGGAAAGGTGCATTGCCGTGTGGAATGCCTGTGAGGGATTGCGGTCTAAGTCGTCGCAAAGCATATCGATCTGGACGTTTTTGATCGTCCAGTGTACGGCATTTTTGAGGTTGCTCAGGTACATCAGGGCGGTATCCTGAATCGTCAGATGACGGTTCTCGCCGCAAAACAGCTTATGGCGCAGGTAGGTTACCGCAGGATCTTCGCCATCGGAAGCGATGCAAGCCTCCTGCAGCAATGCTTCGCCCGCGTTTTTGCGCAGGTGATGCAGACAGTTCAGCGCAACGACTTGCCAGCGCGCAACGCCCGAGCGTAGCATGCGGAGAATTTGCGGACGAACGGTATACATCATCTCCTCAGAGATGATTTCGGGCGAAATATGGCAGATCGCATCGAGCACCGAGAAACACTCCGTTTCGGCAAGCTGCGGAAGATAGGAGATCAAAACCTGCGCCATTTGTTCGGCAAGCTGCGTTTCGGCGCAGGAGAACAGCGTTTCGCAAATCGCCTTGAGGGAGTTGTTAATGCGCAGGGCATGCTTCCGGGCGATCTTGTGGTCGGGGTAGAGGCAGAGCTTTACATAGCTGTCCCAAAGACTGACGGCTTCGTCCAAAATAGCAAGCATCGTCGGCAGCATGGCAGTTTTCGGCGCGCCGACGGGCAGCTCCTTTCGATACTTTGGGCCGCTGTTGGCGAGGATCTGCCCCATGATATTGCCGGCAATGCGGCGTATGTCACCCTCCGGCGACATCAAAAGCTCGTATAAATATGCCAGCAGCTTTTGCTTATTGCCACGGGTCATGTAGGTGCTGTACTCGTCAAACAGATGCAGATAGGTGCGGATGCTCTGCGCATCTCGTTCTCCGCGTGCCTGCTCAAGCAGCAGATCGAAGGAGGCATCTGTGCTGATGGTATGCATCAATTGGATGTTGTTTTCAAATGTCAGATCGCGCAAGGCATCAAGAACCTGCTCGTCAAACAGCAAAGCGGCATCGGGTATCTTCTTAGGCGTGTTTGCATCGCAGGAAAGGTCGGTCGAAACGCCGCGGTCGAGCAAATATTTTTCAAAATCGTGCAGCTTGCGGTAGACCAGACGGTAGCGTCTGACCTTTTCCTCAGTCATGTCTGACAGCTTTGACATGATCATCTCATATGCCTCTGCGAGAGTATAGATTTTTACGATCTCGCGACCGTTCTCTCTTGTGCCTCTGACACGGAAATCGGCATAGATCAGAAGCAGCGATTCGATCGGCAGATTTTCAAATTCCAAATCCCATGTGGAGTGGTTTGCCGAAACATGGGCGATATTCTCCATGCCGCGTTCGACGAGCCATTGCAGCGTATAGTAATAGTGCAGATAGGGGATGCGCTTTGCATCCTCACCGCGGCAGGCGAACTTGCCGATGTCGTGGCACAAGGCTGCGGAGGCAACCAAAGGGACGTCAACTTCAATGCCGGCTTGCTGCGCCATGAGCGCAGTATGCACAGCGACATTTCGCACGCCGATGGTGTGAGAGGCGGCATCAAAGGGCATGATCTCACGGCCGATGCGCAGTGTGGTCAGAAAATGTGCATCGCGTATCGCTGCTTGAAACAGCGCATATTCCTCAAAAACGCGGCTTTTTTGCGTCTCGTCGAACGGATACAGATCTGTCAGCGGATCAAAGAGGGCTTCTTCACAGCAAAGCAGCTTATCAAGTGTGTCAACTAAGAAGTCGACGGCATTTTGCGTATGTTCATCGGGGGGGAGATACTGCGCATCGGCGAACAAGCCGTGGGTCAAGCTCGCATAGGCGCACGAAAGCCAGCCCTCCTTCGGCTCAGGTGCCGTTTGAGCCAAGGACGGGCGCAGAATATCGACGATCTGAGTGCAAATCCGGCTGCGGTCAAACGCCGCTGATGCGAAAAGCTCCGATACCTCCGGTGCAAAGCGGAGAAGCTTGTCCTTTGCAAATGTCATAATCTGACTCCTTTGCGCTTTCTTTTTTCTTATTATATCGAAATTAATGCGCTGATACAATACTAAATATTAAAAAACTATCGGTATGAACCAAATTGGACACGCATATGATGCACGGAGGTGAAAATAATGCGTAAATTCTGGAAAAGATACGGCATTACGGTCGTGGGAGTGATCGTAATCATTTGCGTGGTGCTTAGCTATACGAAGCAAGAAAGCATTCTGCCGACCGGCTCGTGGGGGCTGAGCTTTCAAACCGAGGGACAGGCACCGATCGGCAACACAAGCAATGAAACGCTTTTGACCTACGATGCCGCGTATTTGGGCGACACAAGCCGGAAGGTGATCTATCTGACGTTTGATGCAGGCTACGAAAACGGCTGCACGGAAAAAATTCTGGATGTACTGAAGGAGCATAACATCAAGGCGGCGTTTTTTCTTGTCGGAAACTATCTGGAGCAAAATTCGGAGCTTGTCAAGCGCATGGCAGCAGAGGGGCACATTGTCGGAAACCATACCTACCATCATTGGGATATGTCCAAAATATCGGATATGGAGAGCTTTCGGCAGGAGCTGACCTCTCTGGAGACACTCTATACCGAGCTGACGGGTGAGCCGATGCAAAAATTCTATCGTCCGCCGCAGGGGATCTATTCGGAGGAGAATTTGAAAATGGCGCAGGAGCTGGGCTATAAAACGGTGTTTTGGAGTCTTGCCTATGTCGATTGGCTCAATGATGACCAGCCGACGAGCGAGCAGGCGTTTTCAAAGCTCATTCCGCGGATTCATGACGGCGCGGTCGTGCTTTTGCACAGCACCTCGCAGACCAATGCGGCGATTTTGGATGAGCTTTTGACGCGCTGGGAGGCGCTTGGCTATAGTTTTGAGAGCATTGACAAGCTTTTTGTCGAAAATTCACTTCAGACTTCTTGACAGGAAGAAAATCCCATGCTATACTCCAATTGAGCGATATTGAGCGATTTTGATTGGAGGATGAACGATATGAAATATTGGGAACGTGAAAAAATGATCTTAGACCGTATCAACGAAAACGGCTCGGTCAGCCTGACGGAGATCTGCGAGCTGACAGGCGCTTCGATCGCCACGGTGCGCCGTGATTTTGAGACCATTCAGGGCAAGGGCTTGGCGGAACGCTCTCACGGCGGCCTGCATATCCCGGAGAAGGTCAAGCAGCGCAAGAATTACATCAACGGCACGGAAATTCTGGATGATTCCGACCGTGAAAAGCTGCGTATTGCCCAAGAGGCTGCGGCGCAGGTGAAGCCGGGCGAATCGATCTTCATCGGTGCGGGAAAGACCTGCAATATGCTCGCCTCAATGCTGCATGATGTGGAGCGGCTGACCGTTGTTACCACAAGCATTACGGCGGTTTTGGAGCTTGCCGAATGTCCTAATGTTTCGCTCACGCTTCTCGGCGGCGATGTCCACACCGGTAAAAGCTATATTGAAACCTTGGATAACGATCTGAGCCACACTCTGCGCGGATATTTTTTCGACAAGGTGTTTGTGACGGTTGAGGGCGTGGACTTAGAGCGCGGCTACACGGTGCAGGACAAGAACCGCACGCAGATGTACAGCCAAATCGCCAGAATGACCCGAAGAACCTATATGCTGCTCGACAGCTTCAAGTTTGACAGACGTGCATTTGCCACGGTTTATCCGCCGGATAAGCCCTGCCGCATCATCTCCACGCGCAATATGCCGCAGAAATTCGTGCAGTATTATGCGCAGCACGGGATCCCTTGTACATTATTGGCAATGGATTGAGCGATTATGAGCGATTTTTGACCGCATGGGGACGGAATTATTTTCCGTTTCTGTGCGGTTTGCTTTATTTTTCGTTTAAACAAGAAAGAAAACGAAGGATGATTTTATGCAAAATCACGAAATCGATAGAAAATCGGGGTTTGTTATTGACTTTGAGGCGGTTTTGTGGGATGATAAGCATGAACTGGTAGATTATATGACATTTTGAGCGATTTTGAGCGTTTTAACGGAGAGTTATATTATGGAAAACAAAGGAATGGTAGAGCTTTATCAGCCCCGTCATACGCTAATCGGGCGCGACGGTATTACGAAGATCCCGTATTTCCTGCGCCGTATGAATGTTGACCGTGTTCTGGTCGTTACCGACAAGGGCTTGATCAAAAGCGGCATTGCAGGCAAGGTTACGGCTGTACTGGATGATGATAAAGTGAATTATGTCGTTTATGACGGTGTTGAGCCGAATCCTTCGGTGCGTATCGTCAATGAGGCATTTGACTTTTTACAGAAGAATCAGTGTAATGCGATCATTGCAGTCGGCGGCGGCTCTCCGATCGACGTTGCCAAGGCGGTCAGTATTCTCTCTGCCAACGGCGGCAAGATTCAGGACTACAACGGCTATAACAAGTCGAAAAAGCGCGGTACGCCCATCATCGCAGTCAATACGACCGCAGGAACCGGTTCTGAATGTACGCGCGCATATGTTGTGACCGATGAGGAAGCGAAGACGAAGATGCTCATGGTCGATACCAACTGCTTGGCACATATTGCGCTGAATGACCCGATGCTGATGGTCGGCATGCCGCCCTCGCTGACGGCTGCCACCGGTATTGACGCGCTGACACATGCGATCGAGGCGTATATTTGTAATACGCATACACCGTTTACCGATGCGTTGGCTTTGGAATCGATCCGTTTGATCTCCGAGTCGTTGCGTGCGGCGGTGCGTGACGGCTCCGATATGGATGCCAGAACCGATATGTGCTGGGCGGAATACATGGCAGGTCTTTCCTTCTCGAATGCAGGTCTGGGTCTGGTGCACGGCATTGCTCATCAGCTCGGCGGTTACTATAATATTCCGCACGGTCTGGCAAATGCGATCATGCTGCCGAGAGTTCTGGAATTTAACCGCCCGTACTGCATGGGAAGACTCGCTGAGATTGCGCAGGCGATGGGTGAGAAGGTCGACCATATGAGCGTTGACGAAGCCTCCAAGCAGGCAATTGAGGCGGTTCGCCGCTTGATAAAGGATGTGAAGATCCCACCGCTGTGCGATACGAAATTCGATATGAACGACATCGACATCATTGCGGAGCATGCGCTGCAGGATACGGCGACGGCGACCAATGTTGTCCGCCCGACGCGTGAGGACGTTAAGACCATCATTGCCAAGACCTATTATGAAGGAATTTTGATGAAGAAGGTGAATGCAGATGGATAAGGGAAAGGTACAGCGCAGCGTACAGCTTGCCGTTGCAGAGTCGGTTTTCCGCAAAAGCGGAAAGATCTTTGTTCCGGTTGCATCTTCCGCACGACATGTGCATTTGTGCCGTGAGGATGTAGAGAAGCTGTTCGGCAAGGGCTATCAGCTTCAGAAGTTTAAGGATCTTTCACAGCCCGGACAGTTTGCCTGCAGGGAGCAGGTGACGGTGGTCGGACCGAAAGGCAAGCTCGAACGTGTTCGTGTACTCGGCCCGGAGCGCAAGGAGACGCAGGTTGAAATTGCGCTGACAGATTCGTTTGCCCTTGGCATTCGTCCGCCTGTGCGTATGTCGGGCAAGATCGCCGGAACACCGGGCTGCACGCTGATCGGCCCTGCCGGTCAGGCGCAAATTGCCGAGGGCGTGATCGTCGCGGCAAGGCACCTGCATATTTCCCCCGAGCAGGCAAAGCTGTTTGGCCTGCAGGACGGTCAGGTGGTGCGCCTGAGAAGCGACGGAGAGCGTGCGGTTGTGTTTGAAAATGTTGTGGTTCGCGCAGGAAACGGCCATGATCTGGAAGTCCATGTCGATACCGATGAGGCAAATGCCATTGCCATGTCGGGCAGTCCGATGATGGAGGTACTGAAATAAAATTTTGATTGTGTAGAGGTCATTATGAATCACGAGCTTTTACACAAGTTAATAGATCTGATCGTTGCTGAGGTCGTCAGAAGAGTGGCGGTTTTGCAGCGGCAGGCACAGCATCCGGAGGATGTGGCGGTCTTGCTTGCAGCCCCCATTGCCTACCCGAAGGAGCTGAAGAAGCTGCTCAACACGCAGTTCGGTGAGGGCTTTACGCCCATCTGCTTCACGCAGAAGACCGAGCTGCAGGACGAGACCACGCTTTTTGCCTCGCAGATGACGGAGGCGGAGCTGACCGAGCGCGTTGCCAAGGCGAGGACGGTCATTCTGGTTGCGCCGCGTCTGGAGCTTTTGAAGGAGGTCTCTGAGGGGAAGGATGAGAGCTTGTTGTCCTACCTCATGGTGCGCAGCATTTTGTGGAAGAAGGACGTACGGCTTTACATTGACTTTGAGCCGCCGAAATTCCGCAGAAACACCTTCTTGGAGGGTGTAGCTTCGTCGATTGAGACACTTCGGCAGATGAATGTGGGCGTCTATCCCTACTTCACGGGCGATGCGGCGAAGAAGATCGGCGCAAGCCTTGTGACCGAGGCGGATGTTCTGGCAGCGGCACAGCGTGCGGATAAGACCATCTGCTGCTGTGTCGGTGCAATCATCACGCCGGCTGCGAGGGATGCGCTGATGAGTAACGATGTAATCGTACAGTATGAAGGAGAAGAAGTATGCAGTTAGGAAGAGTCAAAGGAACGGTGGTCAGCACCAACAAGGCTGAGAAGCTCTACGGTCTGAAGCTGCTGATCGTGAAACCGATCGATATTGAAACATGGCAGGAAAAGGGCGGCCTGATCGTCGCAATCGATGCAGTCGGTGCAGGCGAGGGCGAGGTCGTTATGCTTGTCGGCGGCAGCTCGTCGCGTCAGACCAGCGTTACCGAGAATAAGCCTGTCGATCAGAGCATTGTCGCAATTATCGACTCCGTTGATGTCAATGGAAGCCGTATTTTTGAAAAATTCAACAAAGAAAGTTGAGGATAGCGTATGGCATTGACAAAAGAACAAATTCGGCAGATCGCCGAACAGACTCGCAGCAGCATTGAGCGTGGTTCGTTTGCTCCGGCAGGCGGCGGAAGGTGCCTGTTTGATGACGTGCGTGAAGCGATCGATACCGCAATTCGTGCACAGGAGCGTTTGATGGAAATGTCTCTCGAAGAGCGCGGAAAGCTGATCGAGGCGATGCGTCAGGCAGCGAGAGCTCATGCCGAAGAATTTTCGATCCTGGCACATGAGGAGACAGGCTACGGTAAGGTACATCATAAGATTGCAAAGAACCTCTTGGCTGCGGACAAGACTCCCGGCATTGAGGATCTGCATCCGACCGCATACAGCGGCGATGACGGTTTGACTTTGGTGGAGACGGCTCCCTACGGCGTTATCGGTGCGATCACTCCGTCCACCAACCCCACCGCAACCGTAATTAACAATTCCATCAGCATGATCGCGGCAGGCAATGCGGTCGTCTTCAATCCGCATCCGGCGGCAAAGAGAGCGTCCCAGAGAGCCATGGAGGTTCTTAACGATGCCATCATCGCAGCAGGCGGTCCCAACGGCCTGATTACTGCGCCGAAGGAACCGACTTTGGAGACCTCCGATGTCATTATGAAGCATAAGGCGATCAAGATGCTGGCAGTTACCGGCGGTGAGGCAGTTGTTGCCGTTGCAATGAAGTCCGGTAAGAAGTGTGTTGCCGCAGGCCCGGGCAATCCCCCTGTTATCGTTGACGAAACCGCTGACATTCCGCAGACCGCAAAGCATATCGTTGACGGTGCAAGCTTTGATAACAACGTTCTGTGCGTTGCCGAGAAGGAAGTCTTTATGGTCGACTCCATTGCCGATGCACTTATGAACACCATGCAGCAGCACGGTGCGTTCCGTGTTTACGGCGAGGATATTGACAAAATCGTGCGTACTGTCCTGATCCAGAAGGACGGCAAGTATGTCATCAACCGCAAGTTTGTCGGACATGATGCAACTTACATCCTCACAGAGAGCGGCGTTTCCTTTACAGGTGAGCCGGTTCTGGTCATTGCGGACGTTGACCGTTATCATCCGTTTGTCGAAGTCGAGATGCTCATGCCGGTTCTCGGTATGGTGCGTGTGGCGAACTTCGAAGAGGCTCTGAGCGAGGCGTTCCGCGCCGAGCACGGCAATCAGCACTCCGCGATGATCCACTCGACCAACGTCCATAATATGTCCCGTGCGGCACGGAAGATGAATACGACGATTTTCGTCAAAAATGCTCCTTCCTATTCCGGCTTGGGCTTCGGCGGTGAGGGCTATACCACGCTCACCATTGCAACTCCGACCGGTGAGGGCTTGACCAGTGCGAAGTCCTTTACACGCGCAAGACGCTGCGTACTCAAGGGCGACTTCCGCATTATTTAAGCGCTATGGAGCTGAATAAAATCGTCTGCGACGCCGGTATTCTCGGTGCAGGCGGCGCAGGATTTCCGACTCATGTAAAAATCAATTGCAAAGCCGAGTATGTCCTTGCAAACGGTGCTGAATGCGAGCCGCTTCTGCGTGTAGACCAGCAGGTGATGCAGGTCTATGCTGCCGATGTGGTCAAGGGCATCCGCGCAGTCAAGGAATTTACGGGCGCAAAACGCGCTGTGATCTGCCTCAAGGAGCACTATCACGATGCAGTTGATGCGCTGAAGAAGGTTATTAAGGAATTTGACGATGTAGAGCTGCACCTGCTTGATGCGTACTATCCGGCAGGTGACGAGCAGCAGATCGTTTACGAGGTGACGGGGCGTGTGGTTCCGACCGGCGGCCTTCCTTTGGATGTCGGTGCGGTGGTCTGCAATGTCAGCACCTTGGTCAATATCGCAAATGCGATCGACGGTAAGAAGGTCATTGAAAAATATGTGACCGTCGGCGGTGCGGTAAAGAATCCCGTAACGGTGCGTGTTCCGGTCGGCATTTCTCTGAAAGAGGTGCTTGCAGCCGCAGGCGGCACGACCGAGGATTGCAAATATATCATCGGCGGCCCGTGTATGGGCAGAGTGGTCGATACACTCGATATTCCTGTGACCAAAACCACAGGCGGCCTGCTTGCAATTCCGAAAAACCATCCGCTGTTGGATCAGAAGGATGAATCCATCCACTTGAAGCGTATGCTCTCGGTTTGCTGCCAGTGCTCCTTGTGCACGCAGATGTGTCCGAGAAATGCCCTTGGCTTGAATGTGCAGCCGCATAAGGCGATGCGCAGCTTGGCAAACGGCATTGACCTGCTGGGTGATTTCAACGGCATCTTCTCTTGCTGTAATTGCGGCCTGTGTACTTATTATGCCTGCAACTTCGGCCTCAAGCCCTCTCAGGTGATGCAGACGCTTAAAAGCGCGATCGCCTCGAAGGGTACGCGCCCGAGAAAAGAGGTCTTTACCGAGGTCGATGGCGGCTTGGAGAATAAGAAGGTTCCCGTATCCCGTCTGATCGGCCGTTTGGGTTTGACGAAGTACGATGTTCCTGCTCCTATGCAGGATAAGGCGCTGACCACCGATTGCGTGCGTATCTTCCTGCGCATGGGTGTCGGCGCGCCGAGTGTGCCGAAGGTTGCCGTTGGCGACAAGGTTCGCAAAAATCAACTCATCGCAGACATTGCCGAGGGGAAGCTCGGTGTGAAGATGCACGCCAGCATCTCCGGCACGGTCAGCGATATTACAAGCGATTATATTGAGATCAGGAGGTCGTCCAAATGAATGCGTTAGGCATGATTGAAACCAACAGCATCCCCATGGGCGTCAATGCCGGTGATGCGATGCTCAAGGCGGCGACCGTTGAGCTGGTTTGTGCGCAGCCGGTCTGCGCCGGTAAGTATATCGTTTTGGTCACGGGCGAGGTCGCTGCGGTCAAGGAGAGTGTTGCGGCAGGCAAAGAGGTCGCAGGCTCTCGATTGGTCGACAGTATGATCATCTCCCACGTCCATGAGCAGGTTCCCAAGGCGATCAACGCCTGCAACGAGATCGGTAAAGTCGCGGCAGTCGGTGTCATGGAGGCATTCAGCCTCTGCGCAGCCGTTGTCGTAGCCGATGCCGCTGTGAAGGCAGCAGATGTCGATCTGATCGACGTGCGTTTGGGACGCGGCTTGGGCGGCAAGGCTTTTATCACGCTCACGGGTGAGGTCGCAGCGGTTCGTGCGGCAATCTCCGCCGGTGAGAAGATGCCGGAGGCAGCAGGGCTGTTGAGCGAGAGCGTCGTCATTCCGTCTCCGCATCCGGATATCATTCAGTCGTTATATTAAAAATGAAAATAAATAACATAAACGGAGGATTTTTCAAATGAAAGAAGCATTAGGTATGATCGAGACCCGTGGCCTGATCGGCGCTGTGGAAGCAGCCGATGCAATGGTCAAGGCAGCAAACGTCCGTCTCATTGGCAAGACCCAGATCGGCAGCGGCTTGGTTACCGTTATGGTACGCGGCGATGTCGGCGCAGTCAAGGCTGCGGTTGATGCAGGCGCAACGGCTGCAAAGCGCGTTGGCGAGCTGTACGGCTGCCACGTCATTCCGTCCCCGCACAACGACGTCGAAGGCATTCTGCCGACGATGGCTTAATTTGAAAGGAGTAACTACACATGAAACTTGCACTTGGTATGATCGAGACCCGTGGCCTCATCGGCGCTATCGAAGCGGCTGATGCAATGGTCAAGGCAGCAAACGTCCACCTCATTGGCAAGACCCAGATCGGCAGCGGCTTGGTTACCGTTATGGTTCGCGGCGACGTCGGCGCAGTCAAGGCTGCGGTTGATGCAGGCGCAACGGCTGCAAAGCGTGTTGGCGAGCTGTACGGCTGCCATGTCATCCCGTCCCCGCATGATGATGTTGAGGGCATCCTGCCCACGATCGGCTAAACCATGTATATCGGGGAAGTCGTCGGTAATGTGGTCGCTACCGTGAAAGAAGAGGGCTTGGAAAACATCCCTTTCTTGGTGGTGCACCTGATCGAAAAGGGCAAAAAAACGAAAATGATCGTGGCGGCAGACTCCACCCGACAGGCCGGTAGAGGCGACTTTGTCTACATGATCGGCTCGAAGGAGGCAAGCAGGATATTCCATAAGCGAGTTCCTGCCGATGCCGCCATCGCCGGATTTATCGATACCTATAATTTACAACTTAAACCTGAATAATTGGAGGATTTTATTATGAAGTTAGCACTCGGAATGGTTGAAACCCGTGGTCTCATCGGCTCTATCGAAGCAGCCGATGCTATGGTTAAGGCAGCAGACGTTCACCTGATCGGCAAGGAGCAGATCGGCAGCGGCTTGGTTACTGTTATGGTTCGCGGCGACGTCGGCGCAGTTAAGGCTGCAGTTGACGCAGGCGCAACGGCTGCAAAGCGCGTTGGCGAGCTGTACGGCTGCCATGTCATTCCTTCTCCGCACGATGACGTTGAGGGCATCCTGCCCAAGATGGGATGAAGATCGCCAAAGTCGTAGGAAACGTTGTTTCCACGATCAAGGACAAAGGCTTTGAGGGTCAGAAGCTGATGATCGTTGACTACGTTGACGAGAACGGCAATTTGACCGGAAATAATGCCATCGTCTTCGATGTGGCGGATGCAGGCATCGGTGACACGGTGATCGTCGCCGCTGACGGCGGTGCCGCAGGCATCCTGCTCGGCAAGCAGTTCATCGGTGACCAGACGATCTGCGGTGTTATCGACCACATCACCTACGAGGGCGAGACAAGGGAGTATCACTAATGGATATTGAAGCAATCCGTAAAGAAGTAGAGCGTCTGGTGCTGCAGCACTTCCATATAGAGGCCGAGCCGGCACCCTGTAAGGGCTTGGTTACCGGTACGGATGTTGTAGCGCATTTGGAGCATTCTCTGCTGAATCCCGATACCACATTGGAAAAGATCGAGAAAGAATGTGCTGTGGCAAGAAAGTATGCCGTAGCGGCGGTCTGCGTTGCGCCTTACTATGTTGCGGCGGCGAGGGAAGTCCTTCTGGGAAGTCCCGTTGCGGTCGGTACGGCGATCGGTTTTCCGCACGGCTGCATGTCGCAGGCGGCGAAGATCGCTGAGCTGAAGGAATGTATGGCAAACGGTGCAACCGAGATCGATGTTGCGCTGAACGTGCTTGCCATCAAGTCCGGAAGGCTCGATGTTGCCCGGCGTGAGATCGAAGAGATCGTGCGTCTTGCCGCCGGCAAGGCGAAGATCAAGGCGGTCTTTGAGCACAGCATCTATACCGCAGAGGAAAAGCGTGCGGTTTTGACGATGCTGCGCGGCAGCGGTGTGGATTATGTCAAGATTCAGAATATGCTCAGCGGACACGGCGCACGCGTCGAGGACGTGAAGCTTGCATACGATATTTTAGGCCGCAATGTCGGCATCAAGATCGACGGCGGCATTAAGACGCTTGCACAGGCAGAGCAGCTTTTAGCTGCCGGCGCAACGCGTCTGGGCTTGACCGCAACGGCGAAAATTGCGGAAGAAGCTCGCAAATAAAGATTACGAAAGGAACAAATGTTCATGGATATTAATGAAATCATCCGCCAAGTGACGGAAGAAATCTGCTCTAAGTATGGCACACAGTCTGCTGCACCGGCTGCAAACAACAACGCTGCCGATATGGCAAAGTATATCGACCACACCTTCCTCAAGCCCGAGGCAAGTGTAGCTGACATTCGCAAGATCTGTGACGAGGCGAAGAAGTATCACTGCGCCAGCGTCTGTGTCAACCCGTCCTACATTCAGTACGTTGCACAGCAGTTAGAGGGCAGCGGCGTTACGCCTTGCTGCGTTATCGCGTTCCCGTTTGGCACCTGCACCCCCGAGACTAAGGCGTTCGAGGCTTCCGATGCAGCTACCAAGGGCGCTCGTGAGATCGACATGGTCATCAATGTCGGCGCGATCAAGTCCGGCGACTGGATGCTGGTCAAGCGCGACATCGAAGGTGTTGTAAATGCAGTCAAGGGTCGTGCAACCGTTAAGGTCATCATCGAAGCCTGCCTGCTGACCGACGAGGAGAAGGTCAAGGCTTGTACGGTTGCGAAGCTCGCAGGCGCACACTTCGTCAAGACCTCTACCGGCTACTCCACCGGCGGCGCTACGGTCGAGGATATTCGCCTGATGCGTGAGACGGTTGGCCCGGACATCGGCGTTAAGGCTTCCGGCGGCGTTCGTACCTATGCTGACGCTGTTGCAATGATCAACGCAGGCGCAAACCGTATCGGTGCAAGCTCCACCGGCAAGATCGTTTCCGGTGTCACGCAGGATGAGCACAAGTGTGTCAACTGCGGCAACTGCAAGAACCAGTGCCCGAGCGGCAATGTCGAGATCCGCAAGACACTGTATTAATTTGAGGATAAGCGCATGAGAAGACCCATGATCGCAGGCAACTGGAAGATGAACAAGTCGCCTGCAGAAACGGTGAAATTGATCTCTGAGCTGAAGAAAATTCAGACCAAGACGAATGCCGAGGTTGTGGTTTGTCCGATGACTGTGAGCCTGTTTGCAGCCTCTGCACAGCTCAAGGACAGCGACATTAAGCTCGGTGCACAGAATGTCCATTTTGAGGACAAGGGTGCATTTACGGGCGAGGCAAACTGCGCCAGCTTGAAGGAGCTGGGGGTTGAATATGTCATACTCGGCCACTCCGAGCGCCGTCAGTATTTTGGCGAGACGGATGAAACCGTCAACAAAAAGACGCTGAAGGTGTTGGAACAGGGCTTGAAGCCCATTGTTTGCGTTGGTGAGAGCCTGGAGCAGAAGCAGATCGGCATTACAAATGAGGTCGTCTGCCTGCAGACCAAGGCAGCTCTGTGCGGCGTAACAAGTGCACAGATCCGTGATGTGGTCATTGCTTACGAGCCCGTTTGGGCGATCGGTACCGGCATGACCGCAACGGCAAGCGATGCAAATCAGACGATCGCAGCGATCCGCAAGGCGATTCGTGAGGTTTTCGGCTATGCAGCGGAGGATGTTCGCATCCTCTACGGCGGCAGTATGAACGACAAAAACGCAGGCGAGCTGATGAGCCAGCCGGAGATCGACGGCGGTCTGATCGGCGGCGCAAGCCTGATTGCCGAGAAGTTTGAAAAGGTAATCAATTATAACCGATAAATGTGAAAAAGCACGGCTGAAAAGCCGTGCTTTTTTGTTGTAATGTCAAAACTACCGTAGGGCACTTTGATCCCCCAAAATGACAAACTACGTTAAATTGTAGCGCTACTGAAGTGCAGACTGTAATGAATTCGGTCGGTTTATCTGAAAAAAGTGGTTTTTATTCCTATTTCATATTGAAATTCGCAGAAGTCTATGATATACTGGCATAGAACATATGAGCGAATAATGCAAGGAGGACATATTATGACAAACATGGAAACCATGCAGCGAGCGAAGATGTATATGGATAAATTGGCACAAGGGATTGACCCAATCAGCAATCAGGAGATGCCGGAGGATTCCGCGCTGAATAATGTGCGTCTGGCGCGGTGCTTCTTTTTTGTGTCAGATGTATTAGCACAGGTGATCGCTAATAACGGTGTCGTTGGTGGAAAGCCTAAGCTACAGCCATTCGCTATAACTATCGAACAGCTTGCACAGATTCAGATTTCTCAGAAGCCGATTCGTGTTACGCAGTTCGTAGAGCTGATTGGTGCGGCGGTGAATAATCCCCAGATGAAAAAACTCGGTATCACAGTGATCACAAATTGGCTGGAGGAGAAAGGTTTTTTGGAGAAACAGACAACGCCGGATGGAAAGAACAGACGGGTTCCAACACAAAACGGTTTTATGATTGGCTTATCAACCGAAATACGGCAGGGACAGTATGGAGAATACCAGGCGGTGTTTTATAATGCACAGGCACAGCAGTTTGTACTGGATAATTTAACTGCGATGTTGACAGAGAAATAAACAGGTCGCTTAGAAGCGGATTATCAAGATTTTGAGATTATGATAAGCTTATATCGAGGTGATATGATTGCTGAATATGGTAAAGGGCTGCAAAATTAATGATCCATCAATTCTTTATGAGGGTTATACAAGGCTTGAATCCGGTTTTGCTGCAAATGTTAACGCTGATAAAATCAAGGCGCTTTTAGAGAGCTTTGTTCTTCTGCATAATGAATATTGCTTTGTGATTATAGAAATTCCGACAAATGCCAAAGAGGAAGCATTGCTTTCATCTGACGGAACTCAAAAGCTTCACAAAGATGTCTACTATTTAGATGGTTTGACACCAGAAAGAGCGGTTGAATTTTTGCATGTGTTTGGTGAGTGGTTTGTTCATGATGGAATGAGCAATTTTGGAATTGGCATACATTCCGGCGCTAATGAGATTGTATTAGGTAAGTATAATGTCGTTACTGTATATACAAAGACGCCCCAAAAATATAGTGGATTTTTCGAAGGACAGGATATTTATGAAGAAAATGATTTGAAAACTGCGTGGGACTATTTTACCCATGATGCACCCGGAGAGTCTTTTCTGTATGAATATCAAGGAAAAAATGTTTATCATTTAATTGAACATTTAAAACAGTATGGGCTCTACTTTGCGGAGCGTAGAGAGGAATAACTGCACCTGTGGCGTGATTTGAGGATAGCATTAGAAATAAGATGTGGCTCTGACCTGGCGTGATAAAATAAATTTGTGGCAGACACGATGGTGTCTGCCATTATTATGATATAGCAAGTGCAGCAAGGAAACGGTATATCGGAGTTATTTTTTGATAAAACAGATATCATTTGTGCGGCCGAGTAAAAAATCGGTCGAGGTTTTATAATAATCGGCTAGAGCAATCAACAGGTGCACGGGAATAGCGCGCTTTCTGCGTTCATAGGTGCTGTATACGCGCTGATCTCAAAATTTGTGCAATTTCTTTGCGTCAGATCGTGATCCTCGCGGAGATCACGCAATCGTGGGAAATACATTTCTTTCACCTCTAAAATGATATCTACGGTCTATACAAATAACTATCGTTTAATAGTAAAAAAGTTGACAGAGTTAACAAGAGACTTTAGAAAGCACAGAGGTGCGGTGCATCGAGTCAACCCAGTGTATGGGAGCATGCAAAGAATAAAGAAAAGTTCTTCTGTTAATGCACAAAAAATGCCTAGAATTTTGCTGTTTTTTGTGAAAAATTACGCTTGAAGAAACTTGCTCTCGGTGCTATGATAGCCGACGGAAAATCTGGAAAAAGAAGGCGTTTTATGGACTTTTTAATCTCTCTTGCAGTAGCGATGCTCGGCGGCTTGCTCTTGTCGCGTTTGGCAAAAAAACTGCATTTGCCTGCGGTTACGGCATATTTGGTCGCAGGTCTGATTCTTGGCCCGTTTTGCATCGGTGCAATCGGCGTTAAGGGACTGGGCTTCCGCTCGTTGCATGAGGTGGAAAATGTGAGCGTGATATGCCAAGTAGCGCTTGGCTTTATCGCATTCACGATCGGCAATGAATTTCGTCTTTCACAGCTCAAGAGTATGGGCTCACGTGCCATCACGATCGGTGTTTTGCAGGCAGTCGTGACCACACTTATGGTCGATGCTGTACTGATCATTGTGCATCTGATCGCACCGAATGTGTTGTCGGTCTCGTCTGCGATCACGCTTGGTGCGATCGCTTCGGCAACGGCGCCGGCAGCAACGTTGATGGTCGTTCGTCAGTATAAGGCGGACGGGCCTTTAACGAGACTTTTGATGCTGGTCGTTGCGATCGATGATGCAGTCGGCTTGCTGTTGTTCTCAGCTTCTTTCGGCATTGCGAATGCGATTGAGAACGGCTCGATCAGCATCATCGGCATCCTGGTCGAGCCGCTGATTGAGATCGTGATGTCCTTGGGTGTTGGTGCGTTGATTGGGATTGCTCTGAATTTCGTCGAGCGATTTTTCCATTCCAGAAGTAAACGTATGGCAATTTCGGTGGCTTTCGTGCTGTTGGCGGTCGGGTTGTCAGACATTAAGTTTGCAATCGGCGGTGTGCATTGTGGCTTCTCGCTTTTGCTTGTTTGTATGATGGCCGGTACGGTGTTCTGCAATATCTGCGATTTTTCCGAGGAACTGATGTCCCGTGTGGATAATTGGACGGTGCCGATCAGTATTCTGTTTTTTGTGCTTTCGGGCGCGGAGCTGGATCTGCGGATTTTGGTCAACCCGAATACGCTTTTGATCGGCGTGATCTATATTTTGGTGAGAACCGCAGGCAAATATTTTGGCGCATACGGAAGCTGCAAGATGACCCATTGCAACGCTCAAATTACCAAACATTTGGGAATCACGCTTTTGCCGCAGGCCGGTGTTGCGCTTGGTATGGCGCTGACCGCTACCAGCTTGAGCGACGGTGCTTTGGTGCGTAATGTTGTATTGTTTGCGGTTTTGATCTATGAATTGATTGGCCCGGCGTTGACCAAGCGATCGCTGACGCTTGCAGGTGAAATTAAGCCGGAGGGCAAGACGAGCGCCCGTAAACAGAACGATCCGAAGCCGCCGGTCATTATTCATAAAACATCGTGACCGTTGTAACCACATCGAACCTCCGTCATAACATGGAATGAGCGAAGAGCTCAAAGAATTTTAGGAGGTTTCCATTATGTGTAATAATAACGGTTTCGGTGGCTGCTGGTGGATCATTATCCTCGTTCTCTTGTTCTGCTGCGGTGGCTGCAATAACGGCTTGAGCACCACTTCCAATAGCTGCGGCTGTGGCTGCGGCTGCGATAATAACTGCTGCTGATGAAAACGGCGGAGGGGAAACCCTCCGCTTTTTATTTTGGGGGTAGAATTTAAAATAGAAGTGTGCTATAATATCTTATCTGCACAAAAGGAGGTACTGCTTTATGGAAAACGAATTTGAAGAAATCCGGGAAGTGCAGGAGGATATATCTGTTGAAGAAGCGTTGAAAAGAATAAGATCGAAACAAAAAGATGGCTACAAAAGAAGCAGAGCGATCGGCTTGAGCGCATTTTTGCTGACGGTTTTTGCAGGCTTGATCGCTGTGGCGGTGCTTGCAAATGCGCTGCTGGCATTTTTGGATAAGAGTCTCGGCGCAGGAGAGATCCGCATCGTCATCTACGGTGCGATTGCAGCAGCGGCGATCAGTGTGATCGCGCTGATTCTGGCAATCATTGCTTTCTTCCGCCGCAATCAGAAAAAGGGCTTTGCCGTAACAGCGACGATCCTTGCAATTTTGATACTATTGGGCACCGGAGCCGGTCTTTACATCTATCAATATGTGTTTGGCAAGGTCAATAACGACACTGCATTTGGCGAGCTTTCCAACGAGCAGCTCTATGTCATCAATCCGGCAGACGATGGTGAGTTACAGCGTCCGTCGCAGCATGAAAAGCCTGGAGTTTCCAAGGAGGAAATCGAGCAGATCATTCAAAAGCAGGAGGAAGAAAACTCTGACTTTGAGATCGAGTGGGAGTACCTGACGAATGAGGACATTCCCGAAGAAGCGTTGGCAAAGATGAACATGGGAGAACCGCAGGGGAAAAGTTACCTGACCGGCGATTATGAGCAGATCTCTAATTTTGTTCTTTTCGGCTTGGATGAGAACGGGTCTTCGGATTCGATCATCATTTTTTCCTTAGACCGTGTGCATCATAAGCTGAAGCTGATCTCGATTGCCAGAGATTCCTATGTACAGATTCCGGCGTGGGGCTCTTATGCAAAGATTACCTATGCCTATAACTGGGGCGATGCGGAATGGGCAGTTGCTACGCTGAACCATAACTACTCGTTAAATCTGACCGAGTATATCACCGTGAATATGGAGCAGTTTTCGGAGATTATTGATTTGGTCGGCGGCGTAGAAGTGGATCTGGATTATAATGAGGCATGGTGTTTGCGACAGTATTCCAATATCCACGTTGGAAAATGTTTGCTCATGGGTGAAGCGGCGCTGAGTTATTCACGTCTTCGCGAGAGCAGCGCAACAGACAATGAGGAACAGCGTACCGGCCGCCAGAGAGAGGTTTTGACGGCGCTTTTGAACAAGATCATGGAGAAGCCGTGGACAGACTATCCGGAGTTTATTCGTACCTGCTTGGGTATGTGTACGACCTCACTTGATAACGAGCAGCTTTTGGAGCTGTGTGCAGAGGTCGTTCAGAATGATTACACGATTGAGCAGCATGCGCTTATCAGCTATATGGATTGCTGGAATGGCAGACTTGGTGCTGAACAGTATTTTTATGTGGTCTATGATCTCAACCGTGCAAGCGATCGAATTTACCGCATTATCTATGAAGACCTCTATGTTTCCGGGTATATCGACGAAGAGTAATAAAAAACCTGCCGTTTTAGCCAGAGGTGGCTAAGGACAGTCGGGATATGTAGATACGGTGTAGCCGATTAAGGCTACGCCGTATTTCTCTTTATGCCGCACTTGGCGGATTCTTGCGGATTTCTTCTTTTACATCAATAATTGTCTGTGCATCGGGAATTTCAAGAATACCCACGCCGATGAAGTG
>CAYVLD010000003.1:0-30958 GCA_964452205.1 uncultured Oscillospiraceae bacterium | reverse complement strand
CCACCGAAAGCGTTGCTAACAGATTTACAGTCTGCCCCCTTTGGCCACTCGGGAATTCCCCCATATTCAGTTCTGCTGAGGTAATGGAGCCGGTAGACGGACTCGAACCCCCGGCCTGCTGATTACAAATCAGCTGCTCTACCAACTGAGCTATACCGGCAGCTCAACAGCGCTCGCTCATTATAACAGCCTTTTTCGCATTTGTCAACTACTTTTTTCAAAATTTTTAAATTTTTTATTCCTTCACGAATTTTAAAATATCCTGCACTTCACACTCCAAGGCATAGCAAAGCGCATCGAGTGTTTTTGTACTGATCGCCTCGCCTTTTTTCATGCGGTGTAGAGTATTTGCAGAGAAGCCCGGCTTGAAGATCATGTGGTATTCCGTGATTCCCTTGCGATAGGGCGTTTCATAAAACGGTTTATAGCTGATCATAAAACGCCCCTCCTAAATTTTTGATTATTTTAACATACTTAACCTCTTGACTATACCTAATATATTGAGTGTAATGATAATATCTCATAGTTGCATAAGAAATAAAACAAACAGGAGGTTGTTAATGCGTTAAGTGAGCTAAATTGCTCTGCTTCATACAAGAATTTGAAAGCAAGGCTATCACCATAGTTTTTAATGCCGTCAGTGTACATATGAGCACCGTCAGCAAGTGTAGTAATTTCGATTGCTTCAACTTCACCGCCAAGCTCTGGAATTTCCTATAGATTAGTTAACTCGATATAATCAGCATCAAGTTTGTAAGATAAAGTAATCTGTTTCGCTCTGTAGCAATGCTAAAACTTCTTCTTGTGTATAAGTCTTAGTTTCTTCTTGCGTATTCTCTACGCCTGTTTCAGTAACACTAGTGTTTTCTAAATTTTCCATTATTAAAACCTCCTAAGTTTAGTTAGTCACAGCTAACTACCCTTGTTAAAATTTTAGTTGTTTGTTTAATGCCTAACCCCTACATAAAAGGCAATATAAAAAGCCTAACTATACTTGTTGATAGTTAGGCTTATTTGGCATTTGGTTATTTACTTAATACATATTCAATAAATTCTTGATTTATCGGCATATTATACTTTTCTAAATGGTAAATATCAGTTCCATCCCAATAATATTCCCCATCATAATAACCGCTATCTATTCTATCTTCTACAACTACATTTTTTACATAGTCAAATACTCTCCCTGTTGTAGTCAAATTAGGGCGAAACGCAGTTAAATAATCTAAAATTAATTGTTTTTCTAAAATTTCTTCTACGCCTAAAAATGTATTTTCATCTTTTCTAATATACTTAATCTTTGTTGCTTCGTGGATAAAAGCACTTAAAATCTTCTTGCCTAACACTACAGCCCCTCCCCCTGTATAATCTTCCTTGTCCGTCAACAAATAATGTGAAATCAGGTGCAATTACCTCTGTATTTAACATATTTGCTAAATCTTGCGCAAAACATACACCACTACAATTATCACCCGTATTACAACTTAGCAATCTAATCGGCGTACCTTGCTTATAATCATTTCTGCTTATTAATATTTTAGCAAGTGTTTCTGCATTAATGGGAGTATTGAATAATTTAATTGACTAAAAATCACCATGAGCTTTAACATCATAATACCCACTTAATTTTGGTGTTTTTTCTATATCAATACCATAAAATACTTCTTCAAATTCAATTAGATTAGTTGGTTCAATAAGTCTAACAAAATTAGCATTTTCGGATTTAATCGCTTTTTTTACATCTCTGTTTTTATCGAAATTCACTTTATCATCAAAACAAGCAGTATAACCATTATAATTCCCACTACTAAATTTTTCAAGCTCTTTTTTCTATAAAACTGGAATTACACAGCAACGGCATTTAGGGTGAAAAGGGATAGGCATTTGAGCGTTAATAGGGTAACGCTTTCCCTTCCTATGTATTGTCCAAAATGTGGCATTAGTAACAGTGATCAACACCGATTTTGTGTCCGATGCGGTGTGGAATTGATTTCAAATCAACCGCCAGTACCGCCAGCTCCGTCACCTGTTCCCTTAAAATTTGACGCTATGTTCGTCAGTCCTGATGAACAGACAGTTGCCGTTCTTGGCAACAGCATGGCGCAAACCTTTTTGGCTACCGGAGATTTATCCAGTAGTTTTGCAGTTTTGTCCGATAAGCGTGTTTATTTTCACGGCAAGGCTTTTGTTCGCAACGGCAAACGCTTTTATGTTCGCAAAGAAAAGCGCATCGTCGATGTGCAGGATGTAACGGGTACAGGCTTTATTTAATGTCCTATGGTTTCCCGAACAGGAAGCGCAGGATTTCCAAAACGCTTTAAAGCAGACCGGTGATGCCGCAAAGGCGCAGATAGCACAGCAAAAAAGCACCGTAGCACAATCCGGTTCCTACAGCGTTGCAGACGAGATTGAAAAGTTCGCAAAGCTCCTGTCGCAGAGTCTGATCACGAGGGAAGAATTTGAACTGCAAAAACGCAGTCTGATTGCTTCTCGGGTGAAAAATAATATGCAATAAAAAGCAAAATCCCTCTGTACAGATTTTGATTTTTGTGGTATACTGTCAAAAAAATACAGGAGGGTGCTTATGGGTATTTTAGTCATTGGTGCAGCATTTGTGGATATCAAGGGGTTCCCGATGGATACCTACCTGCCGACCGGTCGCAATGTCGGTCGTGTGGAGTACATTCACGGCGGTGTTTCTCGTAATGTCGTGGAAGACATTGCAAACGTTGAGCTTCGTCCGATCTATCTGAGTATTGTTGATGACACTCCTATCGGTCAGGACGTGCGCCAGAAGCTGATGAAGCACAAGGTCAACGTAGACTATCTTTTAACCCGTCCCAACGGTATGGGCACTTGGCTTGCCGTGTTTGACAACAACGGCGATGTGGCAGGCTCCATTTCCGTCCGCCCCGATATGACGCCGATCTTGGAGCTTCTGCAGGACAAGGGCGATGAAATTTTTGAAAAAGCCGATTCCGTGATCTTAGAGGTCGACTTGGACAAGGACATCGTCAAGAAGATTTTAGAGCTTGCTGATAAGCATAACATCAAGAAATTCGCAGTTGTATCGAATATGAGCATCGCTGTCGAGCGCCGCGATTTTATGAAGCGCTTTGACTGCTTCATCTGCAATCAGAAGGAAGCCAGCCTTTTGTTCCTGGATGACTACGCAGGAAAGACTCCTGATGAAATGTGTGAGATTCTGAGCCAGAAGGTCATCCGCGCAAATATTCCTTCGATGATCGTCACGATGGGTGATGCCGGTGCCGTCTATGCCGACCGCGAGGGCGACAAGGGCATTTGTCCTGCCCGTAATGTCATTGTTAAGGACACCACCGGTGCAGGCGATGCGTTCTGCGCAGGCGTTGCCATCGGCATGACCTACGGCAAGACGCTGCAGGAGTCGGTTGACATGGGCTCGATGCTTGCCGCCTCCGTCATCACTTCGTCCGAAAACGTCTGTCCCCGCTTCCTGCCGGAGGAATTGGGACTGAGTGTATGAGTTTTAAAGGGACTGTAAAAAAACTCCGATTTATGTCATCCTGAGCGAATACCCGCAAGGGGCACGCCGCATCCGTAGCGCTCGTTCCTCGCTGACGGCTGCGCAGGCGAAGGATCTTTAAAAGTTCCGAAATACTGCTATTTCCCGAACTTCACAAAAGATTCTTCGTTCCCTTGCAATGACATAGGAAAGAGTTTTTTTACAGCCCCTTTTTTGTTGATGTTTTGCGCGGTCATATGATAGAATACCGCTATATTTCGTTTCTAAGGAGAAGACCTATGTGGTTTGTCGTCATCGGGATAATGATCCTCTTTAGCGCAGCAGGCTTGGTTTACCTGATCTCTCGCTTTCGCCGCTTCCTGTGGGTGAAAAAACTCGCCGCAGGCAGCAAAAAGCGAGAATGGCTTATTGCGAGCATTCCGGTTGCAGTCCTGTTCATAGCGGCGCTGTTTTCTCCCATAGCGGCCGTTGTTGCAATCCTGCATCTGATCGTTTTTTGGCTGCTCAGCGATCTGATCGGATGGCTCGTAAAGCGACTTCGCAAAAAGGATGTTCGCCGTTATTATCAAGGCATCTGCGCCATTGCATTCACCGTGGTCTACCTCGCCTTCGGCTGGTATTTCGCTCACCATGTGTATCAGACCGACTACCGATTTCAAACAGACAAATCGCTCGGGCAGGACTCCCTTCGCATCGTTTTACTGGCGGACTCACATCTCGGAGAGATGATGAGTGGGGAAGTATTTGCCGAGCAGCTCGAACGCATTGAAGCAACGAACCCCGATCTGGTGGTGATTGCAGGCGATTTTGTGGATGATGACACAAGCAAGCAGGACATGCTGTACGCATGCAATGCCCTCGGTGAATTGGAAACGCGCTACGGCGTATACTATATTTTCGGCAACCACGACAAGGGCTATTTCCGCGGCCGCGACTTTGATACCGCTGCGCTGCGCAGCGCCTTGGAGGAAAACGGCGTAACGATCTTGGAGGATGAAGCGCTTTTGATCAACAACAGCTTCTATCTCATCGGCAGACAGGATCGCTCGGAGCCGAGCCGCGCAAGCATCGCTCAGCTCACATCCGAGCTGGAGCCTTCCAAATACACGGTCGTTTTAAACCATCAGCCAAATGACTATGATAATGAAGAAGCCGCCGAGGTCGATCTTGTTCTGTCGGGTCATACTCACGGCGGACATATCTTTCCTGCCGGCGTTCTCGGTCTTATGATGGGTGCGAACGATCAGGTGTACGGCGCGCAAACGCGCGGAAGTACGAATTTCGTCGTTACCTCCGGCATCGCAGGCTGGGGCGTGCCCTTCAAAACCGGCTGTATTTCGGAATTTGTTGTGATCGATATTACAGGCGAATAGAAAAAAGGGGCTGTAAAAAACTTCAATTTATGTCATCCCGGGTGAAGCGAAGGATCTTTAAAAGTTCCGAAATACTGCTATTTCCCGAACTTTACAAAAGATTTCTTCGTTCCCTCGCAATGACATAGAAAAGAGTTTTTTACAGCCCCTTTTTTCATTTATTCCACGATCGCAAGACCATCTTCCTTAACCGTGATCTTCATTCCATCCTTGACATAGTGTAAAAATTCGTCGCCAAGGCAATCACAAAACGGAAAAAAGCGTTGCTATATCAGCTCTTTGAAGGCTCGGCATAAAAAACAAGACCCGAACGGTGCGTTCGGGTCATACGCTTATATTGGGGACAAGTGCATCAAATAGGCTGTCCGTGTTTTCCTCCGAGTATTCCAGCTCGGCGGAAAATTGGCGTGCAAGCTCGACCTGATCTGCGAAGGAAAAATTGCCGTTTTTTGTCCACAAAATTGCGCCGAGTGCATGCAGAACATGATAGCCAAAAGCAACAAAGGCGGCTCTCGCGGCAAGGTCGATCTCGTCGGCGGCATTTGCCATGTGGCGGTAGGTTAAGTAAACGCAGAACTGCTCGTATTCTGCCTGACGATCGTGCATGTGGCGGTCGAAGGCAGTTCGGTCAGCATCTGCGCTTGCAAACAGAAAAAGAAGCTCCGTCCATGCTTCGTCCAGACGCTCGAGAGAGAGTAAAAGCTCTGCCCATTTTGCGTTGGAATATTGCGGCAGGGCAGCGTTGCAGAGCGTCAGCATTTTTTTCAATCGTTCGTCCATGGTGTGTGTGCGATCTTGTAAAAGTGCGATCACTTCATCTCGAATGAGAATAATTTCGTCGTCTGTCTGCAAGGAGCCTTCGGCAATCAAGCATACAGGCTCTTTTTTGCTCAAAATCAGTCTTCCTGCCGCCTCGCAGCAAAGCCCGACGCCAATTTCTGTGCGCCCCGGCAGGCTGTTGCGAAAACGCGGATGATCGGTACAGATTTGACACAAATGTTCCTCACCCAATGTTAAAATCAGCTCGCACAATCCGTTTCCCTGCAAAAAAGGACAGCGCTCGTTTTCGTCCAAACGAAAATGCGGCGTTTCTTCGCGGCTGATGTGCTGCCTCAGCCGTGCGCCGAAGCTGCCGCTGATCTGATCGTATCGGGAAAGCGTTTCTTCATCAATATCAATCTCCCAGCCGATGCAGCAGTTGTGCTTACATTCCGAGGCGATACAGGAAAACCGGGGGTAATAGTCGGGGAATACCTGCATGATGCGCCTCCTTATGTATCCGAGCGAAGCTGCCAGAAGGCAACGGCGCTTGCAGCGGCAACATTTAACGAATCAACACCGTGCGCCATGGGAATACGGACGGTATAATCGCAAGCGGTAATGGTTTGCTCTGCCAGACCGTCGCCCTCGGTTCCCAAAATAACGGCGAGCTTTTCTTCGGCAGCCAAACGGGGATCGGTGATACACAGGCTGTCCTCGCGCAATGCCATGGCCACGGTTTTAAAGCCGTGGCACTTTACATCGTTTGCATTTTCGCAAAACGTCCACGGAATCTGGAAGACCGTTCCCATGCTGACACGAATGCAGCGGCGGTAGAGCGGATTGCTGCAGGCAGGCGTTAAAACAACCGCGTCCATACCCAAGGCAGCGGCAGAGCGGAAGATCGCGCCGATGTTGGTTGGGTTCATCACATTTTCCAAAACGGCAATGCGTTTTGCCTGCGTGCAGACCGCTTCAAGGGCAGGGAGGGGCTTTCTGCGCATCGCGCACAGAAGGCCGCGTGTCAGCGGAAAGCCTGTGAGCTGCTTTAATACGTCAAATTCTGCGGTAAAAACAGGAATTTCGTCGCAGCGCGCAAGTATGGGAGCCGCCTCACCGAGAATATGCTTCTTTTCTACCAAGACGGACAGCGGCTCGAAGCCGGCATCCAGGGCGCGCTCAATGACTTTTGGGCTTTCGGCAATGAAAATGCCGTCCTCGGGATGCTCCCGATTGAGAAGCTGCGCCTCCGTCAGTCGGGCAAATACGTCCAATTCGGGTGCAGAAAAATCGTGCAGTTCAATGATGTTCATATTTAAACTCCAAGATAGCCTTCGGTCGATAAATAACGTTCGCCGCCGTCGGGGAGCAAAACGACAATGCGTTTTCCCATATTTTCGGGACGCTTGGCAAGAAGTGTGGCGGCGCTAAGTGCTGCACCTGAGGAAACGCCGACTAAGATGCCCTCGGCTTTGGCTAAAGCGCGGCCGGCTTCATACGCATCTTGCTCGCTGATGGTGATGATCTCGTCTAAAATCTCACGGTCAAGGGTTTTCGGAACGAAGCCTGCGCCGATGCCCTGAAGACCGTGTGCGCCTGCCTTTCCGCCGGAGAGAACAGGCGATTTTTGCGGTTCAATGCCGATGATGCGGATGTTGGGGTTCTTTTCCTTTAAGAATCTCCCGATGCCGCTGATCGTGCCGCCGGTTCCGATGCCTGCGACGAAAATATCAATTACGCCTTCGGTATCGCGCCAGATTTCGGCAGCAGTGGTGTTGTAATGCGCGGACGGATTGGCAGGATTTTCAAACTGGCCTGCCAAAAAGCTGTTGGGATACTGTTTGGCAAGCTCCTGCGCCTTGGCAATTGCGCCGTTCATGCCCAATTTGCCGTCGGTTAAAACGACCTGCGCGCCATAGGCTGCAAGCAGCTTTCTGCGCTCTATGCTCATCGTCTCCGGCATGGTCAGTATCACACGATAGCCGCGGCTGATGCCGATTGCGGCAAGACCGATGCCGGTGTTGCCGCTGGTTGGCTCGATGATGACCGAATCAGAGGTCAATTTGCCGCTGCGTTCGGCTTCGTCCAGCATCGACACGGCAACGCGATCCTTTACGCTTCCTGCAGGATTGAAATACTCCAGCTTTGCGCACAGGTCTGCATGGAGGTCAAGGCTTTGGCAGTAGTGGTTTAGTCGCAGCAAAGGCGTTGCGCCCACAAGCTGCGAAATGTTATCATAAATTTTCATTTGATCAGATCCTTTATTACTTCGCCGCCGATGATGAGTCCGGCGACACTTGGCACGAAAGCAACGCTTCCCGGAAGCTGTCTGCGACCGGGTGCTTCTTCTTGCAGATTTTCTGCGGGGGTGAGCGGTTCTTCTTCGGAATAGACGACTTTCAGATGTTCAATGCCGCGGCGGCGCAGCTCCTTGCGCATAATGCGTGCAAGCGGACAGAAAGAGGTTTTGGAAATGTCTGCGACACGAAATGCGGTGGGGTCGAGCTTATTGCCCGTGCCCATCGAGCTGATGATCCGCGTGCCGACGGCTTGCGCGTTGATGACAAGTGCGAGCTTGCCCGTTACGGTATCGATGGCATCAATGATATAGTCGTATTGTGCAAAATCAAACTGATTCTGCGTTTCGGGCGTGTAGAAAACGGTGTGCGCGGTGACGATCGCATCGGGGTTGATCTGCTTCACGCGCTGCGCGGCAACGACGGCTTTGTATTGACCGACGGTGTCGTGCGTTGCAAGGAGCTGGCGGTTGATATTCGTCATGGAAATCGTATCGTGATCGATCAGATCCAGCTTGCCGACACCGCTGCGCGCCAAAGCCTCCACGGCATAGCTGCCGACACCGCCCAGACCGAAGACAGCGACATGAGAGCATGCGAGCTTTTTCAGAGCTTCCTCGCCCAAAAGAAGCTCTGTTCTCGAAAACGGATGCAGCATCAGCGGATCGAGATGACGCTGAAATCCTTTGCTTCGACCGTCTGACGCAGAAGGTCATCTGCAATTTCGGCGTTGAGGTTAACGATCGCGATGCCGTCCTTGTGGCTGACTTCGGCGGTGTCTACCTGTGCGAGGGCTTCCAGTGCCTTCTTGACGGTTGCTTCGCAATGGGGGCACATCATGCCCTTGATCTCGATGGTTTTCTTCATAATATGTTTCTCCTTTTTGAGTTGTTTTTTGCGACGTTTTCTGTCATGCTTGGGATCGTATAATTTGAAAAAGTTTAAGCGCAGCGCATTTGTCACCACGCAGAAGCTCGACATGCTCATTGCGGCGGCGCCGAACATCGGATTAAGCTCCCAGCCGAGCAGCGCGATCAATGCGCCTGCGGCAAGGGGAATGCCAAGGGTATTGTAAATGAAAGCCCAGAACAGATTTTGGTGAATATTACGAAGGCTTGCACGGCTCAGACGGATGGCGGCAGCAACGTCACTCAGACGGCTCTTCATCAAAACGATCTCGGCGGCATCGATTGCGACGTCCGTGCCGGCACCGATGGCAATGCCGACATCGGCACTTGTCAACGCCGGTGCATCGTTGATGCCGTCACCGACCATGGCGACACAGCCGTTTTGCTTAAACTTGCGGACAACGCGCTCCTTACCGTCCGGCAGGACACCGGCAATGACCTTGTCCACACCGACCAATGCGCCGATGGCGTTTGCGGTGCGCTCGTTGTCACCTGTGAGCATGATGACGCGTATGCCCATGTTTCTCAGCTCTTTGATCGCCTGCGGAGAATCCTCCTTGAGCACGTCTGCGACGGCGATGATGCCCAAAAGACGGTCGCCACAGGCAAAAAACAGCGGCGTTTTTCCCTGTGAGGCAAGGTTGTCTGCCTTGCTTTGCACTTCATCATCGATCCTCACATGCTGCGAGATGAAACGGGCATTGCCGCCGTAAATGGGCTTGCCGTTTAAGTCGGCGCGAAGACCGTTGCCGCTGAGTGCGCGGAAATTTTCAACCTGCGAGGGCTGCAATTTCCGCTCCTGCGCAAGCGTGCAGACCGCCTTTGCCAACGGGTGCTCGCTGTGATGCTCCAGAGCATATGCGACCTCCAGAAGATATGCTTCATCTTCGGAAATGATGTCTGTTACGGTGGGGATGCCGGCGGTAATCGTGCCGGTTTTGTCGAGGATCACCGTATCTACTCTGCCTGTCTGCTCCAAGGAGGCGGCTGTTTTAAACAAGATGCCGTGCTTTGCGCCCACACCGCTGCCGACCATGATGGCAACGGGCGTTGCAAGCCCTAGCGCACACGGACAACTGATGACCAGAACGGAAATGCCCCTTGCAAGAGCAAAACCGACCGTCTGTCCGACGAGCAGCCACACGGCGATCGTAATAAGTGCAATCGTAATTACGACAGGTACAAATACGCCGGAAACCTTGTCCGCGATCTTTGCAATGGGTGCTTTGGTTGCGGCGGCATCGCTGACCATTTTGATGATCTGCGAAAGGGTCGTGTCCTCACCGACGCGAGTTGCTTCGCATTTTAAGAAGCCCGATTGATTCAGCGTTGCGGCCGATACGCTATCGCCGCAGACCTTATCTACGGGGATGCTTTCGCCGGTCAGAGCGGCCTCGTTAACGGCGCTTGCGCCCTCGAGCACCACGCCGTCGACGGGAATATTTTCTCCCGGACGAACGACAAAAACATCCCCCTTTTTCACCTGTGAAATTGCTATCGTCTGCTCCTGTCCGTCACGGATAACGGTTGCGTTTTTCGGCGCGAGCTTCATCAGACTCTTTAGTGCATCGGTGGTTTTGCCCTTAGAACGGGCTTCGAGCATCTTGCCGACGGTGATGAGCGTTAAAATCATTGCGGCGGCCTCGAAATACAGCTCATGCAGCCAATGCTCCGCATGTCCTGCGGTCATGGCAAAGAGGGCAAAGGTGCTGTAGCCAAAGGCGGCCGACGAGCCGAGCGCAACCAGCGTGTCCATGTTCGGACTGCGGTGCACGAGGGCGGTGAAGCCGCCGATGAAGAATTTTTGATTGATGACCATAACAATGGCGGTCAAAAGAAGCTGAGCAAGGGCGATTGCGATGGGATTGTTCTCAAAAAATGACGGCAAAGGCCAATTCCACATCACATGTCCCATCGAGATGTACATCAGAACGATCAAAAAGCCCAAGGATGCGAAAAGTCTGCGCTTGAGTGCAGGAGTCTCACGATCCTCCAAGGGATCCGTCTGTGATGATTTTTCCTCACCCTTGAGCGAAGCGCCGTAGCCGGCCTTGACCACGGCGGAAATAATCGCCTGCGCCGAAGCGGTTCCTTCTACGCCCATCGAATGTGTCAAAAGACTGACAGAGCAGCTTGTCACGCCTTCAACAGCGCAAACTGCCTTTTCCACCCTTGCGCTGCAGGCAGCACAGCTCATGCCGCTGACATTGAATTGTTCCATGATTCCTCCTTAGCGGTACAGCAGTAAGGATGCCCAACTGACAACCTGATTGCCGTACTGATATTCGATTCCGTACGCGTCCATAAGCTCCGTGACTAAAATGCCGTGGCTTTCCACGCAGGGGAACATTTTTTCTGCGTGCCTGCACGGAGCGCTGGGATAAGTACATTGCTCGCACAAGGCGCACGATTCGGTGGACAGCCCGTAAACCTCAACACCTTGCGAGCGCAAAAGGGCTGCGACCTCGTGCGTTAGAGCCTCATGCGGCGCGCGTGTGGCAAGAGTTTGCTGCAGATCGGCAATGTCGCTGACCTCGCTGAGCGTGAGAAGCAAAAGTCCGTTCGGATAGGAAAGGCATTTTGCCCTGCATGCGTCTACCGTCCCGACCCCGGGCGGACATGCCCAGCTTTTTCCGTAGCGAGGGCATTGCGTTCTGCAAACGATGCGCACCCGCTCGGAAAAGGTCAGCTCCTGCGTTTTGAAAAAAACATACTGCGCAATGGGAAAAAGCGCAAGCTGCTGTTCTATCCATTGCCGATTCATTTGACTTCCTCTTTCAGATAAAGAAGATCGTGCGAGATCGGCTTGCAGAACAGACGGCGGATCTCGCTGATGCGGTCTGTCTGACCGAGGATCCACATAAGCTTGGCTACGGCGGCCTCTGTGGTCATATCGTATGCTTCCAAAAGCTGGAGATGATTTTTTAAATGGAAGCCGACATCATAAACCGCAAGATTGCTTCCCTCATTCTGCACCTGTGTGGTCATGACGATGGTTTTGCCGTTGTCGATGGCATTTCGGATCACATCAAAAAATCCGCTGCCCTGATAGGAGGGCAAGCCGCCGACACCGTAGCTCTCGATGATCACGGCATCGTTATGCTCGAGCAGATAGGACAAAAGTCCGCAATCTGCGCCGGGGATCATTTTCATCAGACCGACACGGGGATTCAAGCGGTTATAAAATTTAGGCTGCGGAAGGCTGTGCGGACGGATATACTCCATCAGAAAACCATTCTGGATCACCGCAAGCAGGGGATAGTTGATGCTTGAAAACGCCTGAAAGCTCGTGGTTCTGGTCTTGCGTGCACGCGTGCCGAGGATCACTCGACCGTTAAAAACGATCATCACACCGCAAAGCTCGGAAACCGCAACACGGAACGCATCTGCCAGATTCGTTTTGGAATCGGTATTCTCAAAGAGGATCGGCTTCTGCGCACCGGTGAGAACGATCGGCTTGGGCGAAAGCTGGATCAAATACGACAGCGCGGCTGCGGTGTAGGCCATGGTGTCCGTGCCGTGGGCAATTACAAAGCCGTCGTAACGGTCGAAATTCTTTTCGATGGCTTCGGCGAGCATCAGCCAATGTGAGGGAGTGATATTGGTTGAGTCGATGGAAAACAATTGCTCGCAATGCACATCGCAAAGCGCAGAGATCTCCGGCACCTGCTGCACAAGCTCCGTACTTGTCAAAATCGGGGTCAGGCCGCTGTCGCTTATGCCGGAGGCGATCGTGCCGCCGGTGCCGAGCATTAGGACTTTCTTCATAAGAAGCCTCCCATTCATTATTCTAAGTACAGTATACCACGAAAATTGGCAAAGAACAATCAAAAGATTGACAAAATCTGAAAACTGGGATACAATGAAACAAATGGAGGTGGAATTATGCTTTCTGTTGTGATTCCGGCGTTTAACGAGCAAGAGATGGTAGCTGAGGCGGCGAAAACAATCGCAGAAATTCTCCGCGAGGCGGCAATTGAATATGAGCTGATTTTTGTTGATGACGGCTCGAAGGATCGCACTTGGAAAGAAATTTCCGCAAGCGCGCAGCGCGATGCGAATGTCAGAGGCGTGCGTTTTTCACGCAACTTCGGCAAGGAGGCTGCCATCTTTGCAGGGCTGAAGCATTCCAAAGGCGATTGCGTTGCCTGCATCGACTGCGATCTGCAGCATCCGCCCGAGAAGCTGGTGGAGATGTACCGCATGTGGGAAGACGGCGTCGAGGTCATCGAGGGCGTGAAGTCTGACCGCGGCAAGGAGGGTGTCGTTCATCGTCTGTTTGCCAAGCTGTTTTATTCTCTCATCAGCCGAGCAACAAAGGTCGATATGTCCCGCGCATCGGATTTTAAGCTGCTCGATCGCAAGGCGGTCAATGTGATTTTGACCATGCGTGAAAAGAGAGCTTTCTTCCGCGCACTGTCTTCGTGGGTCGGGTTTAAGACCGGAGAGGTATCCTACGAGGTGCGAGAGCGCGTGGCAGGGGAGTCGAAGTGGTCGACTTGGTCGCTTGTAAAGTATGCGCTTTCCAATATTACCGCTTTTACGGCGCTTCCGCTGCACGTCGTGACGATCCTCGGTGTGCTCACGCTGCTGGTTTCGGTCGTGATGGGCGTAATAGCGGTGGTTCAGAAATTTATGGGCATTGCGCTCGGCGGATTCACGACGGTCATTGTGCTTTTGCTGTTTATCGGAAGCTTGATTATGATCAGCCTCGGCATTATCGGCTATTATGTCGGCAATATTTATGAAGAGATCAAGGATCGTCCGCGTTACATCGTGGCAGATACCTGCGGAAAAACGACACAGTGATTTACTGTGTCGTTTTTCTTGTCAGCAAGAGTGCGAGCAAAACAGCGCTGACACCGCCGACCAGCTTGCCGACGATGACAGGAACGAGCATCTGCGCATCGTAGCCGGCGGTAAATCCCAGATGATCGCCAAACACAAAGGCGGCAGAAACCGCGAAGGCAACATTGATGACCTTTCCGCGGTCATCCATATCCTTCATCATGCCGAACATCGGGATGGAGTTTGCCAGACTTGCAACAAGACCGGCGGCGGCAACGTCGTTCATGCCCATCAGGCTGCCGAGCTTCATGAGAGGCTTTTTGAACAGCTTGGTGATAAAAAATACCAGCGGAAATGCGCCTGCCAGCACAAAACCGATACCGGCAACGACCTCTACGCCTTCAAAGAGCGGTGCCATCCCGGGGATCACGGTAACGCCCGTGAGATACTCAAACACGCCTGCGGCGAGACCGATCGTAATGACGGCCAAAATGATGCGTCCGAACCATAAAAAGCCCTTGACCATCGCCTTTTCGAATTTCCACAGACCCAGCGCGATGAAGACAGCGAACAGGACAATGGGGATCAGATTGCGCAGGATCATGAATACGTCAAAGCCGGCAACGAGGCCGCCGACAAACGCGCCGATGGGGATGGTGATGACACCTGCGAGGATGCCCTTGGCAAGCGCCGGATGATCCTCTGATTTGATGATGCCAAGTGCGACGGGAATGGTAAAAACGATGGTCGCACCGAGCATTGAGCCGACGATCAGCCCGCCGAACTGTGCAGCTTCTTTACTTTGCGCCAGCTCCTGCGCCAAGGGTGCGCCGCCCATGTCGTTGGCGAGGATCGAGCCTGCGAACATGGCAGGATCCGCACCCAGAAAGCCGTAGACAGGCACCAAAACGGGCTTCAAGAGATCGGCAAGCACAGGTGCCAGCGCCAGGATGCCGAGCATGGAGAGGGAAAGCGCCCCGATTGCCAAGATACCCTCTTCGAACTGCTTGCCGATGCCGAAGCGTGAGCCGAAAATACGGTCAAGCGCGCCAAGCACCATAAAAACTGCCATCAGCCATAGAATGATTTCGTTTACCGACATTTTAAGCCTCCGATTCGTCTAAAATTGCGATGATCGCCGCATCCACGGGGGCGCTGCGCTCGAGCCGTGCTGCGCCGCCGAAGGTGAGAATGACACGGTCGCCTTCTCCTGCGCCCACAAGATCGGCGGCGACGATCTGACTGCCTTCACAAGCGACCTTCATAAAAATCTGTCCTGCCAAGGCAGGGCATTTTTTGGTTGCCCAGACGGCACCTGTGACCACACCGAGCTTCATGCCTTGCCCTCCAGAACGTCCCTTGCCAGAGGTGTCAGGCGGCCGTGGATCGGTTGACCCTCCTTCAAAAGACGACGTACCTCGTCAGCCGTTAGAAGCTTTTGCTGCTTTGCGCCGATGAATTGCGCGCCGAGCTGCTTCATTTGCCGCTCACAGGCAAGCAGTCTGCTCCAGAGCGTGCGGTTTGCCGTGTGGGAAAAGGCGCGGTATTCCAGCCCGTCCTGCCAGATATAGACGGCCTTCCCCGTCAAAAGCGCCTGCAGCACGATCTCATTCGGAAAATGCAGCGCATCATACGCGCTCATTGAACCGATTACGACCGCCGAAAAATCGCTGTCTTCTGTATAGCGGAAGCCGAGCTCCTGTGTTGGGGCTTTCCCGATCAGACGCGCCGCAGGAAGATTTTGTCGCTTTTTGACCTCTTCAACGATCCTGTCTACCAAGGCTTCATTCATACGATCAACCCCAAATCCCCCTTGCGGTAGCCGCAGGCGTTCGCTTCGTCATAATCCAGATGCGCAAAGGTGCGGTATTTCGGGCTGACGCGCACGATCACGCTCTCAAAGGTGACGGGACGGTCGGTCAGCGCGCGCAGCTTGACCGTGTCACCATCGTGCAGACCCCTGCGTTCGGCATCGTCGGGGGTCATATGGATGTGCCGCTGCGCGACGATCACACCGGAGGGCAAGTGCAGCGTTTTACCGTTTGCCTCAAGCGTAATGCCCGGAGAGTCGAGTGTATTGCCGCTTTGACGTACAGGTGCCTTGATGCCGAGCGTGACACAATCGGTCATGGACAGCTCCACCTGACACTCGCCTCGCTCGGGACCGAGAACGGCAACATTTTCAAAACGTCCCTTTTCTCCGATGATCGCGACACGTTCGCTGCTTACGAATTGGCCCGGCTGTGATAAGGGGCGTTTTTCCGTCAGCGTGTGCCCGAACAGGGTGAGCGAAGCCTCCTTGCTCAGATGCACATGGCGGCCTGAGGCCTCCAGCTCGATAAAGATGCGTCCCATCAGCTCGTCAATGAGTTTCTCCATGTTGTTTTCCCTTCCTCTCAAGACACAGCACCCAACAGGCCGATGACAGGCGATTGAGCGCGGTCAGAATATCGCTGCGCGAGAGCTTGCCGTTTGGTTCTGTAAAAGCGTTGTAGCAGCACAATTCCGTCTCTCTTACCAAGGTGCGCAGCCGATTGAGCTTCAAAATCATAATGTCATCGGTGTGTGAGGGCAGAAAATGCCCGATGCCGTAATATTTTTGCGGCCGGTGGCTGCGCTCGTGAAGCTCGGCTTCGCTCATCCCGCCGATCGCGATCTCGGGGACGGGCTTGTCCAGAACCTCTGCCTGCATCAGCGCGCGGATCAGGCTCAGCATATCCTCCAACGCCTCGATCGGAGCATTCGGCTCGTTCTGAAGCAGCAGAATTTCCGACTGCAGAGAGTCAAGCTTTCCCCGAAAAACGATACGCGGATGATTTTTGGCGACGAGCCGGTCTTTGTTCAGATGGGTCATGTGCTCCGGCTTTTTCTGCGTGATCGAAATGCCCTCACGCCGCAAAAGATCACGCGCCGACGGTGTCAGACGGTCGCCGTCTGAAAGCGTGAAAACACGGCGACCGTTTTCTGACCGAACTGCCGAAAGAACGGAATGTTCCGTAAAAAGCATTATTTTTCAGCCTTTGCAGCGGCATTGCCGTGCGGCAGAATGATCTCCACCTCATTGTGCGGACGCGGAATGACGTGCACGGAGATCAGCTCACCGACCTTCTCGGCAGCGGCTGCGCCTGCGTCCGTTGCGGACTTGACAGCGCCGACGTCGCCGCGTACCATCACCGTGACCAGACCGCCGCCGACCTGCTCCTTGCCGACAAGCTGGACGTTTGCGGATTTTACCATGGCGTCGGCGGCTTCGATAGCACCGACCAGACCCTTGGTTTCTACCATACCCAATGCGTTTGTGTTTGCGATCATAAAAAATCCTCCTACCGTAATTTTTTCAAAATTTCCTCTGTCAGCGCATCGATGAGCGAAGCATCAAACAAGGTTTGTTGTGTTGAATTTTCAATGCCCCAGGCGACGCGGCGGATGTTGATCAGATCCAGCGGCCCGATATTATTGGAAGACGAGCTGCCGCCGACCGCGCCGCAGCCGAGCGTCAGGGCGGGGAAGAGCTTTGTGCTGTAGCCGACACCGCCCAGAGAGGACGGCGTGTTGACCAAGAACCGTGAAACGGGAATTTCCAACGCAAAGCGGCGGATGACCGCTTCATCGGTGGCATGAATGGAGAAGGTGTGGCCTGCGCCCTCGCCCAAAAGCACCTCAATGGCTCTCTTTAAAATAGTATCCTCGTTGCGCTCAACAAAGAGTGCCAGAACGGGACAGAGCTTCTCTCTGGAATAAGGCCGCGTGGGACCTGCCTCCGTTTCATGCGCGATCAAAACGCTGGTGTTTTTCGGCACGCTGATACCGGCAAACTGTGCAACATCGAAGGCTGTTTTTCCCACGACCTTCGGATTCATCGAGCCGTCGGCACGCAGCAAAACCTTCGCCAGCTTGCCGGCTTCCTCCGTAGAGAGGAAATAGGCATTTTGCCGCTTAAATTCCTCGCGCACCGTCTGTGCGCAGCAGTCTTCCAGAATCACGCTTTGCTCCGAGGCGCAGATCGTTCCGTTATCAAAGGTTTTGGAGCGTATGATGTCGCGTACCGCCTGCGGAATATTTGCCGACTTGTGAATATAGGCAGGACCGTTTCCTGCACCTACGCCGATGGCAGGCTTGCCGCTGGAATAGGCGGCATGCACCATTGCGCCGCCGCCTGTAGCTAAGATCAGACGGGTGTATTTGTGATGCATCAGCTCATTGACGGCATCCATGGTCGGCGTGGAAATACAGCCGATGGCACCGTGCGGACAGCCTGCGGCGTACGCTGCTTCGGCAACAAGCTGTGCTGCCTTGCGTGTGCAGTTGACAGCCCCGGGATGGGGAGAAAAGACGATGGGACTGCCTGCCTTCAACGCAATCAGCGCTTTGTAGATGACCGTTGAGGTCGGATTGGTGGATGGAACAATGCCTGCGATCACACCGACGCTGACACCGATGTCCCAGACATGCTCCTGCTTGCGCAGAATGCCGACGGTTTTCATGTCCTTGATCGCTTCATAGACACGCTGAGAGGCGAAACGGTTCTTTTCCGCCTTGTCCTCGGCGTTACCGAAGCCTGTTTCTTCGCATGCCATCTGCCCGAGCATACGCGCGTGCTTGCAGCCTGCCTGAGCGATCGCTTCGACGATGCGGTCGATCTTGTCTTGATTGAAGTGTTTTAATTCCTGATAGGCATTTTCTGCTGCCTGTAAAAGCTCCCTCGTTTCCTGTCGGGAGCGCAGATCTTTATCAAATTCCATAGCTGTCTCCTCTCGGTGCGGCGGCAACGCCTCGTACCGCTTCTGCAAAGGCTTCGCATGCCGCCTTGCATGCCGATTGTGTGCCTGTGAGCAGACCGCCTGCAAAGTTGGTTTCGCTCGGCGGCGCAAAAAATTCCGTTAATTCCACATCCGATGCCTTCAGCGCGGCATCTAAGCCTACGATTGCCTCCACCGGCGGCGCGATCAGGTAGGCAATTGCCTGTCCGATGGGGACGTGTGCCAGCTTCGACAAATAGCTTCCCGTGCGCGAAACACAGTGCGCAAGATACACGATATCTCCTTCGTCGTTGGCGGTGTGGAAGCCGATCGTTTCGAGAATGGACACCGCTGCGCGCAAGCCGCTTTTGACCTCCGACGGATTTGCGCCTGCGATCACGCCGATGACCTCGCCTGCGAGCTTCGTGGAGGCGTTGGCTGCGCCGGCGTACAGACTTCGGGCATAGATCACATCAACATTTGCGCTTTTGGTGGCTTCGTCTAAGGCAATATAGGTCGCATCGTCACAGTCGGTCGAAATCAGTCCGATCGTGCGGTGCGTTCCTTTCAAGCCCAAGGCTTTGCACAAGGAAGGCGGTGCGTTGGCGATCAACTGCGTGGACAAAATCGTGACCGGTATCCGTGTCATGCGCCTGCCTCCTGCTTTAAGTCGATGCCGGAGGCCTTTTGTTTGAGCATCATTTCGATCAGAGCTGCAATGTGCGCACCTGCTTCGACTGCGGCGATGCCTTGGGAATGAATATTGGAAACAACGGTGCGCTTGCTTTCGGGAATACCGCGATGCGGTTTGTAGGTGATATAAGCGGACATGGATTCGCTCGTGACAAGACCCGGGCGCTCACCGACAAGCATACATACCAGCTCGCAGCCTGTCAGATCACCGATGTGATCGCCTGCGCCCACGCGGCAGAATTGGACGAACAGCTTTTTGCCGAAATCAATGCTGCGTGCTTTCAAGCCCTGCTCAATGGCGGCGGCGCAATCGATCGCATTGGCCTCAATTGCTGCGGAGGAAAGACCGTCACCGATGACGATCAAGACACGATGTCCCTTGCAGCTTTCGCTGATGACCTTTTGGCAGACCTCGTCAAAGCGTCTGCCCAGATCGGGACGGGTGAGATATTCGTCCTTGTCGGTGCATTCGGTTTTTACCGGGATCAGATCATTCCGCTTGGCAAAATCCTCGCGCACCAGAGAAAAAACGCTGTCCTGTGCAGCGGCATGATCTGCGCGGAAGCGCAGCATCGTGATTGTTTTGTAACGTGTACCTGCGCGTCCTGCGCCGAGACGCGCAGGCGTTTTTGCCTTTAGCGCTTGAAATGCTTTGGCATCGTGTGCTTTTTCAACCAAATACTGCTGGCGCAGATCGATCGCACTCACATCCGCTGCGCTGCCGCCTTCGTGCAGGACGGTCGGCGTGTAATCGCTTGACTTTACGGGCGGTTCGGCATGCAGCTCAGTCAGCATCTGCGCTACGATTTTCTTCAGATCTTCTTTATTCATGGTGCCTCCTTCAGAGCAGACTTGAGCCGTCGCCGGCCTTGCTTGTCAGCTTGCCGTTTTCAATGAAGCCCTTGTCCTCCATCCATTTCCAGAACGGTGCAATGGCGGTCAGACCGAAAATTTCGCGCAGCGTTGCCGTTTCGCGGAAGCCTGTGGTCTGATAGTTGAGCATCACGTCATCACCATGGGCAATGCCCATAAAATAGTTGCAGCCTGCGGCGGTGAGCAGGGTTGCGAGATTTTCGATGTCGTTCTGATCGGCCTTCATGTGGTTCGTATAGCACGCATCACAGCCCATGGGAATGCCGGAGAGCTTGCCCATGAAATGATCCTCCAGACCGGCGCGGATGACTTGGCGCGCGTCGTAGAGATATTCCGGCCCGATGAAGCCGACGACCGTATTGACCAAAAACGGCCGGAAGCGTTTGGCAAAGCCGTAGCAGCGCGCTTCCATGGTGACCTGATCGGCTCCGTGATGTGCTTCGCTGGAAAGCTCTGAGCCCTGTCCTGTTTCGAAATACATGACGTTCGGGCCCTCGGCGGTGCCGTGTGTAAGGGCGAGATGTCTGGCATCTTCAACGGTTTTTGCGTCGAAGCCAAAGGCCTCGTTACCCTTCTGCGAGCCTGCGATGGACTGGAAGATCAGGTCTGCAGGCGCGCCGCTTTCGATGGCGCGCATCTGCGTGGTGATGTGAGCGAGCACGCAGGTTTGTGTGGGGATAGCATGCTTTTGCTTGATTTCTTCAAATTTTAAAAGAATTTTTTTGGCGGTTTCGGCACTGTCGCCGGCAGGATTCAAGCCGATTACGGCATCGCCTGCACCGAAGGTCAAGCCCTCAAGCGTTGAGGCGATGATGCCGTCTAAATCATCGGTCGGATGATTCGGCTGCAGACGGCACGAGAGTGTCCCGGGCAGACCGATGGTTGTGTTGCAATGCGCGGTGATGCGGATTTTTTGGGCTGCATAAATGAGGTCGAGGTTGCTCATGAGCTTGCAGACAGCAGCGACCGTTTCGCTGCTCAAGCCGCGTGAGAGCCTGCGGATGTCTGCGCCTGTGGTCTTCTCGTCCAAAATCCATTCACGCAGATCGGAAATCGTCCAATTTCGGATCTTGGCATAGATCTGCTCGTTGAGATCGTCCTGAATGATGCGTGTGACCTCGTCTTGCTCGTAGGGGACGACCGGATTTTCTCTCAGATCGGAAATAAGCATTTCCGACAGTACGACCTTCGCAGCAACCCGTTCCTCGGCGCTTTTTGCGGCAACGCCTGCCAGCTTATCGCCGGATTTTTCCTCGTTCGCTTTGGCAAGAACGTCCTTCACGTCTCGAAAAGCGTATGTTTTGCCAAATAGATTGGTTTTCAGCTTCAAGCTATCATCTCCTTAAAGTACCAATGTTTTTATCACGACCGGCAGCACCTGACCGCCTGCAATCGGCGCGCCGATGTCCAGATATGCGCCGTCAGGCAAATGCACACCGTCTAAACAGATCAGCGGTGTCTGCGGCAGCAGCATGCCGACCGCCTGCCCGAGTGCTTTGCCCATGTCCTGCTCGACGGCAATGACGATCGGCCTTTTTTCTTCTTCGCGCAAGGCCAGAGCAAGACCGTCGGCAAGTTGACATAATTCTGAAAAGCGCGGATTTTTCTTACCGCGCAGACCAATGACCGCCGTCGTATCGGGAAAAAGCGCAAGGCGGGAGCGGATGTGCTTGGCAAGCTGCACGGGTTCGGCAAGCTCTTCATTTTGACCCAGGCAGGCGACCGGCAGATTCTTGAGGGGGAAGTCCGTCTTGTCATAGAAGATCGTACTGCCTGAAAGCTCCGTCGTGTGGCTGCCTGCGCCGATGACGGTGGCGCGGATGGTTTCCGTTGCGCGCAGAAAGTTTTCTTGGCACAGCCTTGAAAAGAAAATTGCCTTGCCGAGTAAAACGCCGAGATCTCCGTAGGCAAGCCGATCACGGGGAACCTCATCAATCAGATCAGCAACACCGCCGGAAAAGCTGATGAGCGGCGCAGGTTTACATAATTTGTCTGTGATAAAGCTGCGATATTCTGTTCCTTCACGCATACCTACCGCCTGCTCTAAGATTTCAGCGAGAAAATCTGCGACATCCTCAGGCTTGGAGTCCTGTGTGAAATAGGGCGCAAGAACAGGGGAGAGGTAGGTGCAGCGGCCGCTGCTGTCAAACTTCATCAAACGTCCGCCGACGTTCAGGCAGCCTGTGTCACACAGCCGACCGTCTTCGAAGAGGGCAAGGTTTGTCGTACCGCCGCCGATGTCCAGATTCAAAACTGCGCAATGATGCTGCTCGGAATAGGCGGCTGCGCCGGAGCCTTTTCCGGCCAAAATGCTCTCGAGTGCCGGTCCGGCGGTTGCTACGACGAAATCGCCTGCGTAGCCCGAAAGGGCATTTAAAACCTCGCGCGCATTTTCCTTGCGTGCGGTTTCACCCGTGATGATGACCGCACCGGTTTGCACGTCGGTTTTCTCAATGCCTGCTTCGTGATATTCCGCATCGACGATTTCCTTCACGCCCTGCGCATCGATCACGCTGTCGGAAAGCAAAGGCGTAAAATGGATTTTACTGCGATACAATATCTCCTTTTCGGCAATTGCAAACTGCGGCACGCTGAAAGCGTTTGCCTCATTTTTGACCGTCAGGTGGGAGAAAACGAGCTGTGTGGTCGTCGTGCCGACATCAATGCCGACCGATAAGAGCTTCTGACTCATAGCACCTCACGCACGATCTTGCCAAGATCTTCCTTCGTCAAGTTTTTTGGGTTCGTGGAAATGCAAGGGTCGTTCAAAGCAACGGTGCAGATCGCATCTGTCTTGGTTAAAACGTCACTACGCTGCAAGCCTGCCTGCGTTAAGCTCTCGGGAAGCTGAAGCGTTCTGCGCAGACGTTCCACGGCGAAAATCAGACCGCGTATTCCCGAAACGCCGCAGCGTTTGGCGAGCAGCGTATATGCAGGTGCGTTATTAAAGCGTATGACGGCAGGAAGCAAAATGCCGTTGAGCCTTCCGTGCGCCAGATGAAACATACCGCCAAGCGCATGTGAAAGCGCGTGGCATACGCCGAGGCCGGCGTTATCAAAGGCTATGCCTGCCATGGTTGCGGCGCAGTGGATCTCACCGCGCACACAGGTGTCGCCTTGATAGGATCGCGGCAGCTTCTCAAAAATGATCTGCAGAGCGTGTGCAGCCAGCGCATCTGAAAAAGGAGAGGCATTTTTTGAGGCGATGGCCTCCAAGCAGTGTGCTGCGACATCCATTCCGGCATCAGCGATCAGCGTTTTCGGCAGAGCGTGCAATAAAGAATCGTCCAGAATCGCAAGATCGGGACGGATGCGCTCATCGATCAGCGGATGCTTTACGCCGTCGTGGGTCAAAATTGCAAAGCCGGTCACATCGGAGCCTGTGCCCGAGGTAGTCGGAATTGCAATCAGATCCGCGCCGGAAGCGGACATTGCCAAAATGCCTTTGGCACAGTCGATGGCGCTGCCGCCGCCCAGAGCGAGGATGACATCGGGCTGAAACGCTTGCAACTGCTGAACGCCCTGCGCAACCAGCGACAGGGGAGGATCGGGCTGCACCCGATCGAAGATACACACCTGCGCCTGCGGACAAAGAGCGGATAAGCGCTGCGCGGTTTTGTTTTCAACGAAGAAACGATCGGTTACGATAAACAGCTTTCGGTATGCAAGCGTTTTGAGCGTTTCAAGTGCCTGCGCGCCAAAGCAAAGACGGGTTTTGAGTACAAATTCCTGCATTTCATCGCCTCTTTTCTTCGATAGTCTTTCCGAAAATAACGAAAAAATGTGAAACATTTGAAAATTTTTTCCGTTATCTGTTGACATGGCGAAAAAAATGTGAAAAAATAAGCCCGAGGAGAGTGAAGTATATGTCAGAATTTGTGCACGGCAATTGCCCGAGCTGTGGTAAGCCGCTGCAGATCCCTGCGGATTTGGAGGAGTTTGCGTGCCTGTACTGCGGAGAACGTTGCAGAACCGAGGTCATGTTGGCGCTCGGAAATGTGCCCGAGGGGCATTACGGTGTGGAAAGAGCTTATTTGAAAGATAATTTGCCGAAAACCGTCATAAACTATCCCGATTACCATACGAAGCTTACGGAAAAAAAGTTTTATAATGCCTTCGATACCTATGAAACGGACAATGCGCAGATTTTGGAGCATCTGGACATTTGCGCACGAATGGATCCGGAGGGCAAACAGGCATGTGTGAAAAAGGTCTGCCAAGAGCTGCTCGACACGCTGGAAACGCATATGGAGTCTGACCGCCGTTGGGAAAAGAAGGGCAAGCGCGAACAGCTCCTGTTTGAAACGCGCGTGGTTTTGGCAATTTTCCTGACACCGCTGGCTCGCAAGCTGAAGCTGGAGACGGCGGAGCCCTTCTGTGAGGAGCTGAACCGTCAATGGCTGGAACGTTTTCCGACGCACAAGTGGATCCCCGGCGATTACGAGGTGCTGGCAAACGGCTTTAAGCGCAGCAAGCTGTGCTTTATCACCACCGCGACCTGCACCCATGAGGGGAAACAAGACGATTGCGCGGAGCTGACGGCATTTCGTGCGTTCCGCGACGGCTGGCTGATGCAGCACGGCGGCAGTCAGGATATTTCGCGGTATTATGAGATCGCTCCGACGATCGTAACGTGCATCGAACACTGCGACGACACACAAAGCAGATACACGGAAATCCGTCAAACATGGCTTGAACCCTGCTACACCGCATTGCAGGAGGGTAGAAACGAGGACTGCCGAACGATCTATACCGATATGGTGAAAACGCTGCAAAAAAGGTATTTACAATAGAACAAACCGGATTGTCGAAAAAACTACCGTTTTGCCATTCTGAGCGACAGCGAAGAATCTTAGCGAGGCTTCGAAATGCAGTAATTTCAATGCTTCCAAAAGATTCTTTGTCGCCGCAAGCGGCTCCTCGGAATGATATGAGGAGACTTCTTCGACACACGCAAACCGAAGGCTGCCTGTGGGCAGCCTTCGGTTTGCTTTTCACGGAAACAGATAATTTTGGATAATTTAACAAAACAGCGAATTAAAGTGGTGAAAATTTTTACATTAATATTGCAAAAAAATGTAGACAAAATGGATTCTTTTTGCTACAATGGCAACAGGTATAACTATATACTTTTCAGAGTTTAGGGATACGCTTTGAAAAGCAGGCACTACCTAATTATTTTAAAAAGGAGACGAAAGTATGAGAAATTTCAAGAGTGTTCTTGCGCTTGTTCTGGTTCTGACCATGCTTCTCGGCTGCATCGGTACCGCCTTTGCTGCAGATAAGACGAAGACCACGGAAATCGCAAAGACCGGAAAGACTGAAATTGCTTCCGATAAGTCCGGCAAGGAAGAGGCTCTTTCAGGCTTTAAGAGCGAAGAATTTAAGTCCCTCAATACCTATCAGTATGCTGATGACGAGATCGTTCGCGCCATCGTCATTCTGGAAGGCGAAGCTGAGGCTGACGTTGCTGAGGCAGGCAGCGAGAAGGCTGCTACACAGCGTGTGAAGCTCATTAATGAGCACAATGCGATCCGCAAGGCTATGTCCGGCATCAGCTATGAGCTCAAGTATGAGTTCACCACCCTGCTCAACGGCTTTAGCTGTGATGTTGCTTACGGCGACCTGGAGGCAATTGCTGCCATCGAGGGTGTTAAGTCCGTACATATTGCTAACAGCTATGCTGAGCCCGAGCTGACCGAGACCGCTGACACCAAGATGGTATTTGCCAACGCCATGACCGGCAACAGCTACTCTGTCTATGACTGGTACGATGGCTCCGGTATCGTGGTTGCAGTTCTGGATACCGGCCTGAACACCACCCACGAGGCATTCCAGGATTCTCTGGACTTCTGCGAAGACTACGGCTATCTGACCAAAGAGATGGTTGACGAGGCGCTTGAGCTGACCTACGGTGAGGGTGTTTACATCAATGCCAAGGTTCCGTTCGCATATGACTACGCTGACAATGACAATGATGTTACCGACCACAACGGCCACGGCACCCACGTTTCCGGCACGATTGCCGGCTATGTCGGTGAAATCGTTGAGGAAGACAGCATCTCCTTGACCTTCATGGGCGGCTCCCCCTATGCACAGCTTCTTTCCATGAAGATCTTCAAGGATGCAGGCGGCGGCACGACCTCCGATATCTACTTCGAGGCTCTGGAAGATGCGTATCTGCTCGGCGCTGACGTTGTCAACATGTCCATCGGCGCACAGAACGGCTTCACCTATGATGCTGACCTGGAAGACGAAGTTTTCGGCAACATCTATCAGAGACTGAGCGATGCAGGTATCGTCATGAGTGTTGCAGCAGGCAACGAGTACTCCATGGCTAACTACTCCAGCGCTTATGAAGACTACACCGGCTGTATCGGCAGTGATTACACCGATTACGGCACGGTCGCTTCCCCCTCTACTTACCTGGGCAACATCTCTGTTGCTTCTGTAGAGAACATTGCATATCCCTCCAAGGTTATTATGGTCGGTGAGACTTACCTGAACTATGCCGATTCTGCTACAGCAGAAGAGGATATGTGGCTGACCACCTTCGGTGACACGACTGCTGAGTACGTTGTCGTTCTCGGCTCTGACGGCAATATCTCCCTCGGCGCTGAGGCTGACTATGCCAACGTCGATGTTACCGGCAAGATCGCTGTTGTATCCCGCGGCGAGTGCACGTTCGAAGAGAAGGTCGAATGGGCTGCCAATGCAGGCGCTATCGGCTGTATCGTTGTCAACAATGCTGCAGGCATGATCTACATGTCCATCGAGACCTTCGAGATTCCTGCGATCTCTGTGGAGCAGGCAGCTCTTGAGGTTCTGATGAACGCTGAGGTTAAGGAGATTTTCTCCCCGAGCAAGCTCACCTACGTTGCAAATCCTGAGGGTTATTTGATGAGCGACTTCTCTAACTGGGGCACCTCTCCGATGCTGACCCTCGCTCCGACCATGACCTCCGTTGGCGGCAATGTTTATTCCTCCGTCATCGGTGCAGACGATGCGTACGAGGTTTACAGCGGCACCTCCATGGCTGCTCCGAACTCCTCCGCTACCTATGCAAACGTTCTGACCATGATCTATGAGGAGAACCCCGAGATCACCAAGTCGGAAGCTGCTGAGCTGGCTAAGTCCCTGCTCTTGAGCACTGCTGAGATCCTTGTCGATGAAAACGGCGATCCCTACTCCCCGCGTAAGCAGGGCGTCGGTCTGGCAAACTCCTACAGCGCGATTTACAGCTATCTGGAATCTGCGTACATTGTTGACCCGCTCAAGGAGCTGGGTGACGATGCTGACAAGACCGGTATCTATGAGATGTCTGTTACCATCAAGAACGATGGTGCATACGATCTGTACTACACCGATTTTGATGCGGATGTCCTGTGCGACTACCTTGAGATCGGCGCTAGTGCAGGTGAAGATGTCATCCCCATCAACCTCCTGTCTGCCGATTATGCCGAGGCTGAGGTCACCTTCAGCAGCAACGGCACCGCGATCACCGAGTTCGAACTCGCGGCAGGTGAAGAGATCTCCGTCGATGTCTGCATCAAGCTGACTGAGGAACAGAAGGCATACTTCGATGCGTATTATCCCAATGGTTCCTTCGTGGAAGGCTTCATTACCTTCACCGAGTACTATGAGGGCGAAGCATGGAGCGAACTGCATGCTACCTTCCTGGCATACTACGGCGATTGGACTCAGGCTCCCGTTCTGGAAGAGGCTGATTTCATGGACATCATCGAAGTTGAGTACTGGCTGAACACCACAGCAGCTAACGCTGCGGGCGACACCTATGCAAACTCCGGCCTGCTGAACTTCTACACCGAGCCGAAGACTGCATACATCGTTGACGCTGAGATCACCAAGGCTTATGCTTACGCCGGTGACAATCTGTTGGACTATGTTCCTTTCTACGAAGAGCATATTGCATTCTCCACCCCCGAGACCGACGGCACCTATAACTATGCTGAGTCCATCTACATGGAGCCGTACCAGCTCCGTAACCTTGAGCACCTCATTATGACGGTTGCTGACAAGGAAACCGGCGAGATCTACTATGTCGACGACACCGAATATCTGCCGAAGTCATACTATGACACCGACTACGGTATGTGGGCTTCCACCGGCATCTTCTACTGGGACGGCACCGACATGGATGGCGAGTATGTTCCCTCCGGCACGGTTGCTACCATCACCTACGACGCAGTTCTGCCCTACGGCAGCACCGAGGTCAAAGATGTTTGGTCCTTTGATGTCACTGTTGACTACACCGCTCCCGTGATAGAGAGTGTTGTTTATAATGCAGAGGATGAGACTGTTACCGTTACTGCTTCGGACGAGAACTATCTGCAGGCTATCTACCTGGCAGACGAGAACTATAAAATCCTTGACTACGTTACATTCTCTTCTGACAAGAAGGGTGAGAGCTTCACTGCCACCTTCAATGTTGCTGACATCGACAGCGCATATGTGACCGCTCTGGACTATGCTACCAACGAAAACGAAGAAACTGCTTACTTCTTCGAAGTCGGTCTGGATGCAAAGCTGACCTTCATCTCTCCGAACGGCACCGAGGTTGTTACCGCCAAGACCGGTGATACCTTCACCTTCGAGGCTGCGGAAGCTGCTGAAAACTACGAGTTCATGTTCTGGGCACCTGAAAATGTCGAAAAGGCCACCGAGGACGAGGTTTGGTACGTTCCGGAACCCTGGTACTTTGAAGGCGACATCATGACCGTTACTAAGACTGAGTATACCTTCTATTCTCTGTATGCGGTTCTCGATGCTGTCCAGCTCGATAAGCTGAACTACTACATGGACTACGCTGATGACTATTCCGGCGATTGGGCGATCTGCGGCTGGAATGTTGACTCCGATTACTACTGGATCACCGAGGATCCCATGGCTCTGAACGATAAGGGCGAGACCGTCCGTGTTGCAGACTTGGCTGATGCCGAGGTCGGTTCTTGGTATATCGAGTTCTTCAGCAATGAGGAATCCATCCGCTTCACCTTCGAGTCTGTTGGCGATAGCTTCTACACCATTAAGAATGCTGCAAGCGGCAAGTACCTTGCAACCGATGATTCCTTCAGCATCACCTTTGTTGATGAAGTCAGCGATTATGCAACCTGGTACGTTGCAAGTGCCGGCAACGGTTACGGCAGTGTTATCTTCAACAAGGGTAATGAAGCTGCTACTCTCGTTTATGACGAAGAGGCTCAGACCTTCAAGGTCTATGACGACAGCACTCCGTACTATGGCAGTTACTATCCGAGTCAGTGGTTCTCCACCATTCTCTATCGCTGCACAGACACGGAAGAGGTTGTTCTGTACTACTCCTCCGGTCTTGCACATGAATGTCCGAGTGCCGCATTTGCTGATATCAATGAGAACGACTGGTACCACGAAGCAGTTGACTTCATGGTTAAGAATGACTACATGAATGGCGTTTCTGAAACCAGCTTCGCTCCGAATGACACCTTGACTCGTGCAATGGTCGTTACGGTTCTTTACCGTATGGCAGGCTCTCCTGAGGTTGAGGCACCCTCTACCTTTACTGATGTTGAGGAAGACAAGTGGTACAGCGATGCAATCGCATGGGCACAGGCAAACAACGTTGTTAACGGTATGAGTGAAACCACCTTCGAGCCGATGACTGCTGTTACCCGTGAGCAGATCGCAACGATCCTGTACCGCTATTCGGCAGCCACTGCTCCCGAAGCAGACATGCTTGAGAGCTATCCGGATGCTGACAAGATCAGCGCTTGGGCACTTGAGGCAATGAACTGGGCAGTTGAACAGGGCATCTTCAAGGGCGACGAACAGGGCAAGCTGAACCCGATCAGCAATGCTACTCGTGCTGAGTTTGCGACGATCATGTATCGTTTTACCAAGTAAGAGAGCTTACAAATAACGCATTTTCCGAGAGGCGGCTTTTAGCCGCCTCTCATTTTTTAAAAAATTCTTCTTTACAGAACGCAAAGAATCGGTTATACTGTATAAGGAAAATTTTGTGATGGAGCGAAGAATATGATTCAATTTGATGAATATAAGGTCAAGCTAAATGATCTGAAACCGAAGCTGGAGGAGCTGAAGGCAGCTTACCTTCCGCAGAGCCTCTTGGATGAGCTGGAGCGTTTGCACGCGATGGCGGAATCTCCGGGCTTTTGGGATGATCCTGCCCGTTCGCAGAAGGCGGTCATGCGCACAAAAACCTTGGAGACCAAGCGCGATAAGTATACGCAGATGGTTTCCTCATGGGACGACCTGATGACCATCTGCGAAATGGCATTGGAGGAGAATGACGATTCCATGCTCGAAGAGCTGGTCGATGGCTACGCCAAACTCGAAGCTGCGATGGAATCGGCGCGTTTGGAAACGCTGTTGACGGGTGAATATGACCGCAATAATGCGCTGATGTCTTTTCACGCCGGCGCAGGTGGTACGGAGGCGCAGGATTGGTGCTATATGCTCTACCGTATGTACACCCGTTGGGCAGAGGCGCATGGTTATACCTATAAGATTTTGGATTACCTCGATGGAGATGAGGCAGGCTTAAAATCTGCCGACATTATGATCGAGGGCGAGAATGCCTACGGCTTCCTCAAGAGTGAGGCAGGCGTGCACCGTCTGGTGCGTGTTTCGCCGTTTGACGCTGCAGGACGCAGACATACCTCGTTCTCCGCCGTGGAGGTCATTCCCGAGATCGATGATGATGTTGAGGTCGAGATCCGTCCGGAGGATATTGAGATGCAGGTTTACCGTTCCTCAGGCGCAGGCGGTCAGCACATCAATAAAACCTCGTCGGCGGTTCGTCTGACGCATAAGCCGACCGGAATCGTCGTCGCTTGCCAGACGCAGCGCGACCAGTTCCAAAATAAAGAAAGCTGTATGCGCATGCTTCGCTCCAAGCTCGTTGAGATTAAGGAACGCGAACATTTGGAGAAAATTTCCGATATTAAGGGCGTTCAGCAGAAGATCGAATGGGGCAGCCAGATCCGCTCATATGTATTTATGCCGT
>CAYVLD010000002.1:0-31047 GCA_964452205.1 uncultured Oscillospiraceae bacterium | reverse complement strand
GGGCATGGTCATGTGGAAAGCGGTATCGAACACAGCAACCTGGGGCTTGCCGGGCATGACCTTCTCACAGGCCTCAATACCCATGAGGTTTGCCGGATTATGGAGCGGTCCGAGAGGAATGCAGTCACGGATGGCCTGCTTGCACGCTTCGTCGATCAGGCAGGAAGCGACAAACTTCATACCGCCGTGAAGAACTCGGTGACCGACTGCATCGATCTCGTCGGTGGATTTAAGGACGCCGTTTTCGGGATCGACCAAAATCGACAGAACCGCTTCGATCGCCTCGGCGTGGGTGGGCATCGGAATGTCGCGGACAACCTTGATGTCCTTTGCCGGCACTTTGTGGTTGAGTCTGCCGTCGATGTTGATGCGTTCGCAAAGACCCTTTGCAAAGACCTCACCGGTTTCGGGGTTCATCAGCTGATATTTCAGCGACGAGCTGCCGGCGTTGATGACAAGAATGTTCATAGTAGCTTCAACTCCTGTTTACTTTTTTTTACTTTCGTAGTATAATCACATACAGATCTATTTTATAATAGATTCTCCGCTATGACAAGTGTTATTTTGCGAAAAGAGGAAAAATTGTGAAAAATATCGGTATTGTCTGCGAATATAATCCGTTCCACAACGGCCACATGAAGCAATTGAAGATGCTTGAGCGAAGCATTTGCCTGATGAGCGGCAATTTTGTGCAGCGCGGAGAGCCTGCGATCATGGATAAGTACGTCCGCGCGAGGGCGGCGGTCGAGTGCGGTGCGAGCTTGGTTTTGGAGCTGCCGATCACCTATGCGATCGCCTCGGCAGAAGGCTTCGCTGACGGCGCGGTGGAAATTTTTTCACGCCTCGGCTGTGTGGACGGAATTTGCTTTGGCAGCGAAGAGGGTGACATAAATAATATTATGTCAACCGCGAGTGCGTTATTACAGCCAAATTTCTCCGAGCATCTGCGCCGTGAACTGGACAAGGGTGTGTCTTTCCCGACGGCGCGGCAGGCGGCCTTGAAGGAGATGGGGGTCGACAACGGCGTGTTGGAGCGCCCGAACGATATTTTGGCTGTGGAATACTGCAAGGCGCTTCTGCGCAGAAACAGCGCCATTGAACCTCTGACAATCAAGCGTGAGGGCTGCTATCATACGGCGCAGGATGCAAACAATCCGTCGGCGTCGTTTTTGCGCACGATGGAGGATTGGAAAGCGTATGTTCCGCAGGAGGCATGGGAGCGTTTCAAGGCTGCGCCGAAATATCGCTTGGAATACGGAGAAAGAGCCTATCTTGCGCGCCTTCGTTCGATGCTTGATGAGGAATTTGAGGACTTGCCCTATGGCTCGGAGGGGCTTTGGAGCAAGCTGATACATGCCTGTCGGGAACAGAGAACATTGGAGGATATTATCGCGGCGGTCAAATCCAAGCGTTATACGCATACGAGGGTTATGCGCCTGCTTTTGTGTGCTTTTTTGGGGATTTCTCGGGAGCTTATGCAAAAGGAAGCACCGTATGTTCGTGTTTTGGCCTTTGACGAGCGGGGCAGGAGTATTTTACGCATGATTCGTGACAATGGCACGATCACACTTGTCAACGCAGGTCAAACACCGCCTGATGCTTCCTATTGGGAGTTAGAGCGCAGAGCAAGCGATCTTTACGGTTTGTTTTGCGAATCCATTGATGCGCCTTCGCGTGAAAAAAAGCAGAGGGTTTTCTCAAAAGTCTAATTTTTAGAGAAAAAAACGAAAAAAACACTTGCAATTCACAAAAAAGTATGGTAGTATATCTGGGCATTGAAAAAAATACGGGGCAAAATGTCCCTTTACGACTACATGAAAGAGGTGAATGCAATGAAGGAAGGAATCCATCCGAAGTACGAACAGACTACGATCAGATGCGCGTGCGGCGAGATTATTGAGACCGGTTCTACCAAGAAGGACATTAAGGTTGAAATTTGCTCCAAGTGCCACCCTTTCTATACCGGCAAGCAGAAGCTGGTTGACACCGGTGGACGTGTTGACCGTTTCAACAAGAAGTTTGGTCTGAAGTAATGAGCAAAGTTCGCACCGTATCGGTGCGGACTTTTTTCATTTTTGTCGGATTTTAGGTGATAGAATTATGATACAAAACGATCGTGTTGTCTCAGAAAAGGCGATTTTGGTCGGCTTAAATGCCGACTGCTTCAAGCCCGAGGAGACGGCAAGCTATGAAACGCTGGATGAATTGGAGGCGCTGCTGGAGACTGCCGGCGGCATTTGCGAGGCGAAGCTTTTGCAAAATCGCCATACGCCCGATCCGCACAGCTTCATCGGTGAGGGAAAGGCGCAGGAGCTTTGCGAGCTTTTGGAAAACAGCGGCGCAACGCTGGTGATTTTCGACAATGAGCTTTCGCCCTCACAGATTCGGGCGCTGGAGGAGATCACAGGCGCAACGGTTTTAGACCGCAGTGCGCTGATTTTAGATATTTTTGCACAAAGAGCAAAAACGGCGGAAGGCCGCTTGCAGGTCGAACTGGCGCAGTATCAGTATTTATTGCCGAAGCTGTCGGGCATGGGTAAATCCATGTCCCGTCTGGGCGGCGGCATCGGCACGCGCGGCCCGGGCGAAACGAAGCTCGAAACCGACCGCCGTCATATCCGCGAGCGCATCAATCGTCTGCGTGAGGAGCTTGATGAGGTGCGCAAGGTGCGTGCGGTGCAGCGTGAGCGCAGAATTAAAAATTCTGTGCCGGTGGTTGCGCTTGTCGGCTATACCAATGCCGGAAAATCCACGCTGTTAAATCAGCTCACCGATGCCGGCATCCCGGCAAACAACCGCCTGTTCGATACGCTCGATACGACCACGCGTAAATTAAAAGTGTCCGATCATTTGGAGGTTTTGCTTTCCGATACGGTCGGCTTCATCGCAAAGCTGCCGCATCATCTGGTGGAGGCGTTTAAGGCGACCTTGGAGGAGCTTGAGTATGCAGATCTTTTGCTGCATGTGATCGATGCTTCCGATCCTGAGCGTGAGGCACATATCGCCGTGGTGGAAAGGCTGATCGAGAAGCTGGCAAAGCCCGGTGTGCCCGTCCTGCGCTGCTATAATAAAGCGGATCTTTTGGAGGACGTTTCCGGCCTGCCCATTGGGGAAAAGAACGTTCCCATGTGTGCCAGAAGCGGCATCGGCATGGACGAGCTGCTGACCCGTATTGAGCAGACATTGCTCGGAAGGCTTCACCATGTGACGCTGCTGCTGCCGTATTCCGAGGCTGGAGTGCTGGATATTTTGCACAAGCAGGCGCAGGTTTTGAAGACGGAATACACCGCTGACGGCGTAGAGGTGGAGACGGTTTGCTCCGAGGAGCTTTACGGTCGTTACCGTAAGTATGAAAAGGAGCCGCAGGCATGACGGAGTATTTGATCCCAAGCAAGGATGCCGATGCGGAATTTATCGAAAGACGATCCCGATTTATCGGGCATATCTTCCATACGGAAACCGAGGAAGAAGCCCTTGCACGCTTGAAGCAGATGCGTGAAAAATACTGGGATGCGACGCACAATGTTTATGCGTATATCATAAAGGACGGCGCGACCCGATTCTCTGACGACGGCGAGCCGGGCGGAACGGCAGGTATGCCGGTTTTGCAGGTTTTGCAGCGTGAGGGTATATTTAATGTAACGTGCGTTGTGACACGATATTTTGGCGGCATTTTGCTTGGCGCAGGCGGTTTGGTGCGCGCTTACGCCCACAGCGCTAAGATCGCGCTCGATGCCGCAGGACGTTCTATGAAGCGTGTTTGGACGGGAGTCTATCTGCCTTGCCCATACAGTTGGTTTGAGCGCATAAAGTTAGAGATCGCAGCCTATGGCGGCATCATTCAGAAGTCGGAGTTCGGCATGGATGTTGAATTTGAGCTTCTGCTGCCGCAAATGCAGACACAGCCGTTTTTAGACCGCGTTTTTGACATCTCCGCCGGAACGATTGAAGGCATGATTCTGGAAAATGAATACCGCGCCTTCCCGGTAGAGTGAGAATGAAAAGAGAGTTTCATAAAAGAAATCGCCTTGAGGGTTACAATTACAGCAGTAAAGGAGTATATTTTCTCACGCTGTGTACCGAAGATCGCAAGCAGATATTATCTCGTGTCGTAGCGCGCGGCATCCTTGACGCGCCGGTGATAGAGCTTTTGGAGCGTGGGAGAATGGTGCATGATGCGATTGTTTTCTTGGATGAACAATGGGAGAGCATTTCAGTTTTGGCGTATGTAATCATGCCAAACCATGTGCATATACTGCTGCAGGTTTTGGGCGCGTCAGGGATGCCGCGCGCTACGAATGCCATAGTACCGAGATTTGTGTCGGCATTGAAACGTTTCACAAATCGGAGCTGCGCGCAATCACTTTGGCAAAAGAGCTATTATGACCATGTGATCCGAGACGAGGCGGATTATCTTCTCAAAGTGACATATATTGAAAACAATCCGTCAAAATGGGTGGAGGATTGTTACTTCGAGGACGGTCACGGCATGCCGTGACCCTGCAACAAGGCGTTCAAGAGTGAGAGTCTGAATTGCGCAGTTTGATGGCTGCGAGGTTTGATATAACAACACCGTAAAGGGGAAAATGCTATGACCATTCGGGAGCAATTGGAGCATGAGGAGCATCTGAGAATGTCGGATCGGGCGCAGTTTTCCGATGCCACGAGGGGCAGAAATCAACCCGAGGAGGAATCGGAATTTGATGTGCGCACCTGCTACCAGAGAGATTGCGACCGCATTTTACATAGCAAATCCTTTCGCCGTCTGATGCACAAAACGCAGGTGTTTTTGCAGCCGGAGGGCGACCATTACCGCACGCGCATGACCCACACCTTAGAGGTCTCGCGCATTGCAAGGACGATCGCGCGTTCTCTGCGCTTAAACGAGGATCTGACCGAGGCAATTGCCTTCGGACATGATCTGGGACACACGCCTTTCGGCCATGCCGGAGAGGTTGCGCTCTCTGAGGTGATGGACGAGCCGTTTCGGCACAATGAGCAGTCGCTGCGCGTGGTCGATGTTTTGGAAAAGGACGGTCAGGGCTTGAATCTGACCTATGAAGTGCGCATGGGTATTTTGGGGCACACCAGCTCCAGCCGCATGCCGGAAACGTTGGAGGGTCAGATCGTGCGCAAGAGCGACCAGATCGCTTATATCAACCACGATATTGACGATGCGATGCGTGCAGGTATTTTGACCGATCGCGATATTCCGCGTGAAATATCCGACGTTTTGGGGAACGATCACTCTCAGCGCATCAATACGCTTGTGACAAACATGATCTCGCACAGCAAAAACGGCGAGCTTGGCATGGATGCCGAGGTCGAAGCCGCGATGCAAAGCCTGCGTGCGTTTATGTTTGAGCGTGTTTATAAGAATCCGAAAGCCAAGGGCGAGGAAGCGAAGGCAAGGGAGATTTTAAAGCGTTTATACGAATTTTATATCCGCCATCCGGAAAAGCTGCCGCCGGATTTTCAGCCGCAGCTCAGCTTTGACGGAATGGAGCGGACGGTCTGCGATTATATCGCAGGCATGAGCGATAAATACGCCATGTACAAATATGACGAGCTGTTTATTCCTACGGCTTGGCAGGTGCGTGGCTAAAAGCAATAGGGTACTGTTCATGTCATTGCGAGACCGCCGTGCGGTCGTGGCAATCTCGGACTAAAATGCCGAACGCAGTTCGAGACTCACGGGATCGCCATGTCGCTACGCTCCTCGCGATGACAAAATCGGAATCTGTGATAGACTTAACAAAAGGAGGGAAGAAGATGGCGTTTTCACCTGCGTTTTTGGACGAATTGAATCAACGCAATCCCATTGAGGAAGTCGTGGGGCAGTATGTTGCCCTGACGAGAAAGGGCAGCAATCTGTTCGGTTTGTGCCCGTTCCACGGAGAGAAAACGGCGTCATTTTCCGTCAAGCCCGAAAAGGGAATCTATTACTGCTTCGGCTGCCATAAGGGCGGCGGTGCCGTCAACTTCATCATGGAGATCGAAAGCCTCAGTTATCCGGATGCGGTGCGTTTTTTGGCCAAGCGCGCCGGACTTGAGGTGCCGGAGGACAACCGCGACAATTCGCAGTATAAGAAGAAGGAACGCCTGTGGGCACTGTGCAAGGAAAGCGCCAGATTTTTTAACGAGCAGTTAAAAACGCCTGCTGCGCAGGAGGTTCGCGCCTATATCGCAAAGCGCGGACTTTCCAATTCGACCGTGACACGGTTCGGCTTGGGCTTTGCGCCCGATTCGTGGACAGCGCTGATCGATGCGATGACCGCCAAGGGCTTTACCAAGCAGGAGCTGATGGAGGCAGGACTTGTCCTGCAGCACAAGGAGAAGGGAACGTTTTACGACCGCTTCCGCAACCGCTTGATGTTCCCGATCATCGATGTGCGCGGCAATGTCATCGGCTTCGGCGGCCGTGTGATGGACGATTCCACGCCGAAATATTTAAATTCGCCGGAGACGATTATTTTTAATAAGCGGCGGAACTTATTTGCAATGAATATCGTCAAAAAGAGCAAGCAGGGGCATATCATATTGACAGAAGGGTATATGGATGCTATTGCCCTGCACCAGTACGGCTTTGACTGCGCGGTTGCGTCGTTGGGTACGAGCCTGACGCAGGAGCATGCCGATATGCTCTGTAAATATACCAATGAGGTCGTTTTGACCTATGACGGCGACCAAGCCGGTCAAAATGCGACCAGGCGCGCCATTCCGATGCTGGAAAAAACGGGTCTGCGTGTGAAAATTTTGCAGATGAAGGGCGCGAAGGATCCCGATGAATTTTTGCACAAGTACGGTGCAGACCGCTTCAAGCTGCTGCTAAACGGCTGCGAGAACCAGGCAGAGTACCGTCTGCGCGCGCTGCAGAGCAATTTTGATCTGTCCAACGATGAGCAGAAGGTCGAATTTGCGAAGCAGGCAGCGGAGCTGATCTCCACTTATGCAACCGCCGTGGAGCGTGAGATCTACGGAATGCGTGCAGCGGAGATGGCAGGTATCACGTCGGAGGTCATGAAGCAGGAGATCTCCCGTGCATTTAAACGCCGCATGGCAGCGCAGAAAAAGGCGCAGGAGAAAAAGGAAATGGAGATTTCCGCCTCCCGACAGCCGCACAGTCGTGAGATCCGCTATGACAATATGCGCTCGGCGATCGCGGAGGAGACGGTTCTGAAGATGCTCCTGCGTGAAAATGCCCTGTTTGAGAAGACGAAAACGCTGACACCGCAGCAGTTTTCCGTCCCGATGTTTGCAAAGGCGTTTGACACCCTGCGCAGAGCGTGGGCAGAAGAGCATTGCGCCGGTATCAATACGCTTTCGGAGGTTTTAACGCCGACCGAGATGGCACATATGACTGCGGTGATCCATAAAGACGACCATCCTATTTCCGAAGATGCCTTCGCCGATTGCCTGCGCATCATCGAAAGCGAGGCCCGCAAGGTGTCCGGAGAAGAGGATTTGAGAGCGTTACAGGAGAGCTTACGAAAGAAAAAAGGATATGGAGGTACATAGCATGGAAGAAAAGATCAATACGCAGATGCATGAAAAGCTCCGCGAATTGCTGGAAACAGGAAAGGCAAGCCGCAAAATTGCATCAAAGGACTTGATCGACACCTTGGATTCCATCGATGCCGATGAAAAACAGACGGATTTGATCTATGATGCGCTGGAGGAAGCCGGCGTTGAGATTGATGTGACGGATGTAGTCGAGATGCTGCAAAAGCCGGATGAAATGATGCCCAGCGAGGAGGATATTCGGCTGATCGAGGAGGAAAAGCTCATTGACACCGACGAAATGGCGGAGGTCATGAGTGTCAACGATCCTGTGCGCATGTACCTGAAGGAGATCGGCAAAATTCCGCTTCTGTCCGCAGAGGAGGAGCTGGAGCTTGCCAAGCGCCTGCAGGAGGGCGACGAAAGAGCGCGCCAAAAAATGGTGGAGGCAAACCTGCGTTTGGTCGTCTCGATCGCGAAGCGTTATGTCGGACGCGGCCTGCCGTTTTTGGATCTGATCCAAGAGGGAAATCTGGGTCTGATCAAGGCGGTCGGAAAGTTCGACTACACCAAGGGTTATAAATTCTCCACCTACGCCACATGGTGGATCCGTCAGGCGATCTCCCGCGCCATTGCCGATCACGCGCGCACCATCCGCATTCCGGTGCATATGGTGGAAACGATCAACCGTGTTTCCCGTGCGCAGCATGAGCTGGTGCAGGCGCTCGGACGCGATCCCACTACGGGCGAAATTGCGCAGAAGCTGCACATGCAGCAGGAAAAGGTCGAGGAGATTATGCGTGTTGCACAAGAGCCGATTTCTTTGGAAACGCCTGTCGGTGAAGAGGATGACAGCCATCTGGGTGATTTTATTCAGGATGAGGAGGCCTCCGAGCCGGCTGATGCGGCATCTTACATGATGCTCAGAGAGCAGCTTGCAAGCGTTTTGAAGACGCTCACGCCCCGTGAGGAGAAGGTGCTCTGCCTGCGCTACGGTCTGATTGACGGCAAGATGCACACACTTGAGGAGGTCGGTGATGAATTTCAGGTCACGCGCGAGAGAATCCGCCAGATCGAGGCGAAGGCTCTGCGTAAACTGCGCCATCCCTCGCGTTCAAAATTGTTAAAAGATTTCATGAGTTAAAAAATTTTGCTTGACATTGTCGAAAAAATTCGTATGATATATGGTGTGCTTAGAAAACGAACTTGGAGGACTGAGTATGTATAACAGAATCAGAAACTACCTTTCCGAACAACTGGACATTCCCGTAGAGGAAATGGATCGCGATACCACCTTCGAGAGCCTGCATGTAGACTCCTTGGACATGGTCGAAATGGTCATGGATATGGAAGAAGAGCTGGGCATCGATTTCGAGATGGACGGCGATATGAAGCTGGACACGATCGGTGATCTTGCGGATTTTATCGAAGATAAGTTGGCATAATAAAATCATATGTTTCGGCCTGTGGCAAGGTCGCACTAGTTGGGGAGATAGCGGTGCCCTGTCACCTGCAATCCGCTATAGCAGGGATGAATTCCCGTACCCGGGTCTGTGCTGTGCCGTCTGTCCGTGTAAGCGGTGTTGAGGGATCGGTCTTGCGCAACGAGCTCCCGTGAACCATGTCAGGCGGGGAACCGAGCAGCATTAAGCGGATCTGGTCGTGTGCCGTGAGTTAGCCGTTCCTGAGCTGGCTGCACGGGAAACGGGTATGGTTGCAGATTCAAATACGGGTGTGCGATCTTGCCATGGGTCGAAACATGATAAGCAGTTCGATGATTCAAAAGAAATGTCGGGGTTAAGCAATAGGCCTAACCCCGACATTTGTTTTATGCAAGCGCTGCTTGACAGCCTGCAGCATTTTTAACAGTTCGTCTTTTTTATGGCACAGCGCGCCTTTGCACGATGCGAGTGCGCATAGCAGACGGAATTTTTGATAAAACCTTTTAATCAAGAATCAGTATTACAGCTCGATGCCGAGCCGGTGCATTTTTTGTTCAATGGCGGCAAGGGCGGCCGACGGTGTTTCGATTGCCAAAACTGCCTCTTCAAACGGGCATATGCCCGTTTTTTGACGGTTGATGATGTTTTCGACAAGCGTATCGCAACCGGTTGCGATGCCATGTGCCAGCAAAACGCTCTGCGCGCTTTGACTCATCACATGAGCATTGACCTCTTTTACGCCCAGAAGAACGTAGAGAAAAGCGGTCGCTTTTCCGACAACACGGTCGGCAGCGACTGCGCCGATTAAATCGGTTCCGTTTTTCAAATATTGCATCAGCGGCTTGACACCGCGAAGAATCGAGGTGTATTGCTGCGATTGCTTTAAGATCACGCAGGTGAAATTGCCCTCGTCCAAAATTTTTCGGGCGGCTGCTGCGGTTTCGTTCATGGGATGCCTCCTTTTGCGGTTTTTCGTATTATATCATGATGCGCTGATGCAGTCAATGCTGTTGACACAAGCCGCTTTGGCATGGTATGATAGCTGCGAGGTGAGAAAATGCGGTTTCGTAAGGTGTATTTGGAAATTTCAAATATTTGCAATTTAAACTGCGCGTTTTGCCCCGGAACAAGGAGAAAAAAGCAGATTATGCAGGAAGACGAGTTTTCTCTCCTGCTGAAAAAACTGCGCCCTTATACGGATTTTTTGTATTTTCATCTGATGGGCGAGCCGCTGTGTCACCCGAATTTGGAGCGGTATTTGTACCTTGCAGCGGAGCATGGCTTTCGCGTGATTTTGACGACAAACGGCACACTTTTGGGAAAACAGCAGCAGATGCTTTTGAGCGCGGATGCGCTGCACGGTGTCAATATTTCACTTCATGCGTTTGAGGCAAATGACCTGTCCGTACCGTTTGAAGAATATCTGCATAGTGCATTTGCGTTTGGACAAGCGGCGGAAGGGAAGTGCATTGTTTCCTACCGCCTGTGGAATCAGGGCGGTCAGGACGAGAAAAATCAGGCGATTTTAAATACGATGCATCGATATTTTCCGAGTCAATGGGTGCAGGAGCGTTTGGGCATCCGTATCGGACAGCGGATTTATTTGGAGCATGGCGAAAAGTTTGATTGGCCGGATCTTCAGGCGAAGGAAGGGCAGGCGCAGATGTTCTGCTACGGCCTGCGCGACCAGATCGGCGTTTTGTGCGACGGAACGGCTGTGCCGTGCTGCTTAGACCACGAGGGGGATTTGGTGTTGGGGAATCTGCTTTTGCAGGAGATGGAGGAGATTTTGTCCTCGCCGCGCGCAAGGGCGATTTTTGACGGATTTTCGAATAAAACAGCCGTTGAAGAGCTGTGCCGCAAATGCGGCTATGCCAGACGGTTTGAGAAATAAAGGCGCAGCCACGGCTGCGCCTGTTGTTTTATACGATTGCCCAATGGAATTTAGTAAATACTGTTTAACTTATGCGTAGTAGTTGATCAGGCAGCCGCGCAGAATGATCTCGCGCTCCTCCCGGCTCAGATTTTCGAGCTTCAGGGTGATCGGACGCTGTGCTTTGCCCTGCGAAAGAACCGCTTCAATGCGTTCATCGCCGTTTTCTACGGCCTTGCGGATGCCTTCGATGTAAATTGTGTCGTTTGGCCGGATGTTGTAGCTTGCGATGTTTTCCACTGTGAAGGGCAGCATGCCCCAATTGATGACATTGCTGCGGTAACGTTTTGTTGCGTATTCCTCGCAGATGTTGGCAACGCCGCCGAGCACACGCTGGCACGAAGCCGCCTGCTCACGCGCTGAACCGTCACCCGGTCGCAGCGACATGACAACGCTGCCGAAGCCGGTTTTGCTTTCGCCGCTTTCGCGACGGGCTTTTTCTTTTGCCAAAATCGCTTTCGCACGGCCGACATAGGCAGGATCCTTTCGGCTCAGCGCGAACTCGCTCAAGCGAAGCGGATTGCTGCGGTAAGAAGAGGTCTCGCCGGAGGGGATCAGCTCATCGGTCGTTGTGACAGGGTCGTAAATCGCAGAAGCGACCGTCATCAAAAGATTTTCGGGCAGAGGGATCTGCTCAGGCCAATCGGTGATGTTCGGGCCGAAGACCAACGGCTCGTCTGCATTGGGCTTGCCGACACCGTGATAAACGCGGCGATATGGGGTATCATTAAACCGGTAGGTGGAAGCGGCAGCTTCTTTGGGCAGGGACAGCTCGGTTGCTGCGGTGATCGCGCCGCCGTTTCGGGCAGAGGCGGCGATGGAACGCGCATCCATCAGGGCGACGAAGGCGGTCTGTCCGTCAGAGGGCTTTGAGCCTTCACGGTTGGGGAAATTGCGTGTGGTATGGCGGATGGAGAATGCGCCGTTGGCAGGTACGTCGCCTGCGCCGAAGCAAGGACCGCAGAAGGCACTTCGGATCGAAGCGCCCGAGGTCATCAGACTTTCCAGCTCGCCTGTGCGCAGAAGCTCTAACATGACGGGCTGGCTGGCAGGATAGCACGAGAGCCAGAAGCGGTCATTTCCGATCGGCTCGCCGCCAAGAATCTTGGCAGCCTGCACCATGTTCTGATAGGTGCCGCCCGAGCAGCCTGCGATCACGCCTTGATCGGCGTAGAATCTGCCGTTTTTCAGCTTTTTCAGCAAAGAAGGGTCGATTTTTGCAAGAATATCCGCCGCATTTTCATTAAACTCGCGGATGGTGTAGGTGTTCGACGGATGGAACGGCAGTGCGATCATGCACTCGATCTTGCTCAAATCGATCTCGATCGCCGCATCGTAATACGCGCCGTCTGTCGGAGAGAGCTCGCAGTAGGCATCGCTTCTTCCGTGGGCGGTCAGGGAGTCTTTGACGATCTCATCCGTCTGCCAGACGGAGGAAAGGCAGCTCGTTTCTGTTGTCATTACGTCAATGCCGTTGCGGTAGTCCATGGAAAGGTTGGCGATGCCGTCACCGAAAAATTCCATCACGCTGTTTTTGACAATGCCCTGTTGGAAGGTCGCACCGATGATCGCCAAGGCAACGTCCTGCGGACCGACACCGCCGCGAGGCTTGCCGCTCAGGTGGATGCCGACTACCCTCGGATATGCAATGTCATAGGTCTTGCAAAGAAGCTGCTTGACAAGCTCGGGGCCGCCTTCGCCAATGGCCATCGTGCCGTAGGCACCGTAACGGGTGTGCGAGTCCGAGCCTAAAATCATTCTGCCGCCGCCTGCGTACATCTCACGCATGTAGCTGTGAATAACGCTCTGGTGCGCAGGTACGAACTCACCGCCGTAGCGTTTGGCAGCGGAAAGGCCGAAAACGTGGTCATCTTCGTTGATCGTGCCGCCGACGGCGCACAGAGAATTATGGCAATTCGTCAGGACATAGGGTAACGGAAAACGCTCCATGCCCGATGCTCGTGCGGTCTGAATGATGCCGACATAGGTAATGTCGTGTGAGGCCATGGCATCAAACTTGATTTTCAAATTCTGCATATCGCCCGAGGTGTTGTGCGCTTTTAAAATGCCGTAGGTCATGGTTTTGCTTCTGCCCTCGTCATTTTCGGCAGGGATGAGCTTGCCATTGTGCAAAACCATCGGCTCGTTATAAATCTTCATTTTCGAAAGCCTCCTGTTGGGTTTTCTTTACTATATAATAAGATTCGCAAAAAGTCAAAATGTTTGTTGCGACAAAGCGTGAAGTATGGTATGATATTCTTTGAAAGGAGGCCGACGGATGCAATACATTGTTTTGGATTTGGAATGGAACCAGCCGTGGCCGGGTTCTTATGCGGCAAAAAAGGTGCTGCCCGTGGAGATTCACGGCGAGATCATACAGATCGGTGCGGTACGTATTTTAGAAGACGGCACGATCGGTGATGAATTTCAGGTTTTGGTGCGTCCGAAGTATTATAAGAAGCTCAACAGCCGTGTTTCCAAGCTGACGGGGATCCGTGACTCGGATTTAAAGGAAAACGGTCTGCCGTTTCCGCAAGCTTTGGAAAGATTTCGTGAATGGATCGGCGGCGAGTGTATCTTTTTGACTTGGGGCTTTGACGATATTACGCTGTTAGAGGATAACATTCTGCTCCACGATGAGGAGCCGGATTGGATCACGCAGTGGTATAATGTGCAGATGATCTTCAACTCGCAGCTCGGCTGCGACTCGTCGCAGAAGGCGTTAGCGACGGCAATGGGCATGATGAACATCGAGCCGAGCCGTCAGGCACACGATGCCTTGGGCGATGCGTACCATACGGCGATCATTTGCAGCCGCTTGGATCTGGAAAAGGGTGTGGATGAGTATGCAGCCTCTTTGCGCCGCCATGAGGACGGCTTCCATGGTGCGCCTCCCGAGGGCTGCATCAGCAAGGTGGTTTTCCGCGGCTATGAGGATAAGGCAAAGGCGATCAGCGCGATGACCGATCTGAAAAGCCATTGTCCGCAGTGCGGCTGCGAGATGCCCAACGGTGCGTGGATCTCGCAGGAGGCGCGCCGTTACATGACTATGGCGACCTGCCCCGAGCATGGCAGATATTTGATTCGTATCCGTTTGCAGAAGGACGATGACGGCACGCTCCGCGTCAGCCGCATGGTTTACGAGGGTGCATGTGATGCAGCGAGGAAATTTGATGAGCTGTCGCAGCGCAGAAAGCAGCATCGCCGCCATCGCCGCCGCCCGATCGGTGATAAGAATTGAAGCAGTTAGCCGCATTGCTTTTGCCGTGGTTTGAGGCGCATCGGCGTGAGCTGCCGTGGCGCAAGGATCGCGAGCCTTACCATGTGTGGCTGTCGGAGATTATGCTCCAGCAGACCCGTGTGGAGGCGGTGAAGCCGTACTATACACGATTTTTGGAAAAACTGCCGACGATCGAGGCGCTTGCGCAGGCGCAGGAGGATGTGCTTCTGAAGCTCTGGGAGGGCTTGGGCTATTACAGCCGCGTGCGCAATTTACAGAAGGCCGCGCAGCAGATCGTGCAGCATCACGGCGGCGTTTTTCCAAGTAATTATGACGAGATTCTTGCCCTCTCCGGCATCGGGGCATATACTGCCGGCGCGATCGCGTCGATCTGCTTCGAGCAGCCTACGCCTGCGGTGGATGGGAATGTGCTTCGTGTCATTTCGCGCTACAGCGCATCAAGCCGACCGATCAATGATGAGCGTGTCAAGAGGGAAACTGCGCTTGCGCTTGCGCCTGTTTATCCTGACGGGCGGTGCGGTGATTTTACCCAAGCGCTGATGGAGCTGGGCGCAACGGTGTGTGTGCCGAACGGTGCACCGTTGTGCGAACAATGTCCGCTGAGAGAGCACTGCGCCGCAAGGAAGTCCGGCAAGCAGCTTTCATATCCCGTAAAAGCTGCCAAAAAACCGCGCAGACAGGAGCATCGGACGGTTTTTATCTTACGCTGCGGCGAAAAAATTGCCGTTTGCAAGCGACCGGATAAAGGACTTTTGGCAGGACTGTGGCAGCTTCCCGATGTTTCGGGGAAGCTGGAGATCGAAGCTGCGCTTGCGCAGGCGGAGCGCTGGGGTGTGCGCCCGACGGGAATCGACAAGATCGTTTCGCGTGAGCATATTTTTACCCATGTGCATTGGCTTTTGACCGGTGTGTACCTGAAATGTGCGCAGGAGGCGGTTTTTTCGTGGTTCACGGCGGAGGAAATGAAGGAAAGAATCGGTTTGCCGACGGCTTACCGACAATTTTTGGAAGAATAGGCTTGCATATTTTGAAAAAACAAGCTATACTGGAAGTACCACAATAAGGAGGTTTTTCAAATGGAAGAACAACGCGCACTTTACGGAGAAGATGAGATCATCACTCTGGAATTTGACGATGGTGTTAGCTTTGAGTGCGGCATTATCGGCACTTTTGAATTAGACGACAAGGAGTACATCGCACTGGATGCTCTGGACGAGACAAACGATGTCTATCTCTACGGCTATGTGCCGACAGACGATGATTTTGAGCTGCTTGACATTCCCGAAGAGGACTTTGACCGTGTCGCAGCCGAGTTCGACCGCCTGATGGACGAGCCTGTATAAAGCATACAAAAGCCCACAATGATTTGTCATTGTGGGTTCTTTTTTATGATCTGACGGACGGTTAGGCGGTCTTCTTCGACGGTAAAACGGATATCAAAGCCTGCAAATTCCATGCCGTACACACGCTCGGGGTCGTTTTGATACGATGGGCGCGGATCGTGAGCGAGTACGGATAAAAGCGCATCGCGCCGATCGGCAGGGAAGGTGGCAAGCAGCTCTTCGGGGCAGTCCACCGTCAGAATAAAATCATCGGCATCCTCCGTGAAGCCGCCGACGGCATCGGTTTTGGCATCGGCGTAGGGAATGTAGGGTTTAATGTCATAGATCGGCGTGCCGTCCATGAGGTCTGCGCCCGAAACGATTAAAACCGCACCGTCCTTTTCCGTCTGCCTGACCTCCACGAGCTTCACGCACGACAGCGCCACCGGATTCGGCCGAAACGGCGAACGCGTGGCAAACACACCCAAGCGGCGATTGCCGCCGAGTCTGGGCGGTCTGACGGTCGGAGACCAGCTTTCACGCTTTGTCTTTGAAAACTCCCAGATCAGCCACAGGTGCGAAAAACCCTCGATCCCACGCAGCGCATCGGCGTTGCGATACTCAGGCTCAAAAACGACGGTGGCGGTGAGCTCCTGAACCAGTCCGCTCTGGCGCGGTATGCCGAATTTTGTTGGAAAATCGGTGCGAATATGCGCAATATGCTTCATATTTCCTCCTATAATTGTGAAAAAACGCAGCCTAAGGAATCGTGAAAAACCAAGTCTGCATAGCTGTCGTAGGGCGTCTCATCGCGGTTGATGAGCACCAGCCGCTTGCCGCGGTAATACTCTAACATTCCGGCGGCAGGATAGACGGTCAGGCTTGTGCCGCCGACGATGAGCAGATCTGCCTGTGAGATCGCCTGCGCTGCGGCTGTCATAATGCTTCCGTCGAGCGGCTCTTCGTACAAAACAACATCGGGCTTGACAATGCCGCCGCAAACGCACAGGGGGATGCCACGGGCGTTCTTAACAAATTCCGCATCGTGGAATTTGCGGCACTTGGTGCAGTAATTGCGCAGAACGCTGCCGTGCAGCTCGTAAACGGTCTGCGAGCCTGCTTTTTGGTGCAGACCGTCAATGTTCTGCGTAACGACGGCGGCAAGATGTCCCTCTTGTTCCAGTCTTGCGAGAACCTTGTGCGTCACGTTCGGCTCAAAGCCCAGCGGCATCATTTTCTCGCGATAGAAACGGAAAAAATACTCCGGATTCTTCAGATAAAAGCTGTGAGAAATGATCGTTTCAGGTGGATATTCGAATTTTTGGCGATACAAACCGTCTACGCTGCGGAAATCTTTAATACCGGATTCCGTAGAGACACCGGCACCGCCGAAAAAGACGGCGGACTTGCTTTCTTTAATCCACGTTTTCAGCGTTGTAATCATCTTCTGCGATCTCCTTGAGGATTTTTTTATCCTCCTTGCTCGTGAAAACCAATTTTTCGTACATATCGGGTCTTCTCTCTCTGGTGCGCAGGAGCGACTGCTTTCTGCGCCAACGGGCAACCTTGGCATGGTCACCCGAAAGCAGAATGGGCGGCACCTCGCGGCCGTGCCATACGGCAGGACGGGAGTATTGCGGATACTCCAGCGTGCCGTCCCAGTGGCTCTCATCCTCAAAGCATTCTGCATCAGACAAAACACCGGGCACCAAACGGCAAATTGCATCTGCAACCGCCATGGCAGGAATTTCACCGCCGGTCAAGACAAAATCACCGATGGAAATTTCTTCATCCACGCATTCGTCGATGAAGCGTTGGTCAATACCTTCATAATGACCGCAGACCAGAATGATATTTTCCATCTTGGACAGGCGCTTGGCATCTGCCTGCTTGAACACATGACCGCAGGGGGTCAGATAGATCGTATGCACCGCGCCGCCTGCTTCGTCACAGGCATGCGCCCAGCAGTTATACAAGGGATCTGCCTGCATTACCGCTCCGTGACCGCCGCCGTAGGGGTAGTCATCGACTTGATTCTGCTTGTTGGTGGTGTAATCCCGAATCTGGTGCGCCTCAATGCGGATAAAACCGCGCTCCTGCGCTCTGCCTAAGATCGATTCGTTCATCATGTCTCCGACCGTGTCGGGGAAGAGCGTCAAAATATCAATTCGCATCGGTTGCCATTCCTTCGATCAGATGCACGCGGACAACGCCGTTTTCTACATCGATCTCCTTTACAAATTCCTTGACCGCAGGGATCATATATTTATGCTCCCCCTCGATCACATATACATCGCTCGACGGCATGGTCAGAACATCCCTGATCGTGCCGATTTCATTGTCGTCATCGTCCAGCACACGGCAGCCCAACAGGTCTGCGATGAAGACGGTTCCCTTCGGAAGCTGAACATTGCTTCGGTCGATGAGCACCTTCCGACCGCGCAGACCGATGGCATCCTCAGGAGTATCAATGCCCTGTAATTTTGCAAGAACGCAGGTTTTGTGAACTCTCGACGATACGACCTCAACGGGCTTGCCGTCAATATAAAATGTCTTAAACTTGAGCAAAAACTCAGGGCTGTCTGCCCAAGGTAAAATTTTCACCTCGCCCTGAATACCGTGTGTGCTGACGATCTCGCCTGCTTCTAAAAACTGTCTTTCCATAACTTTCCTCACAGCTTATCGTATGTTTTTTCTAAAAAGCGGTCTGCTTTGATAATAAAACGCTCGTGCGCAGCTCTGCCGATCTCGCCTGCTTCGTCATAGGCAACGATTTCAAAGCTGACCTTTCTGCCGTCAACGGCGGTCACGACCGATTCGGCGCGCACTTCCATGCCGACAGGTGTTGCCGAGGTGTGGGAAAGATGCAGCAGCGTACCGACGGAGCTTTCGCCCTCGGCAAGATACGGCGCAATCGACTCACAGGCTGCTCCCTCCATCAGCGCTGCCATGCACGGCGTTGCATAAACAAGCAGGTCGCCCGAACCGACGATCTGCGCGGTGTCCTCCTTCTCGACCTGTGCGAAGGCTTCGCCCTTGATTCCAATTTCAATTGCCATAGTAATTCTCCTTGTGTGATTTTATTATATCATACCAAATTCCTTTGCGCAGGTCAATAAAATAATGTTGCGCTTTTGGGATTCAAGCGTTATAATATAGCTATAAGACAGGGAGGTATGACCCATGGAAACTTACGATAAGCTGAATATGACGATGCTCTGCGATTTTTATGAGTTGACGATGAGCAACGGCTACTTCCAAAACAAGATGCGCGATCGCATCTGCTATTTCGACGTTTTCTTCAGAAGCGTACCCGACGGCGGCGGCTTTGCCATTGCCGCAGGCTTGGAACAGGTGATCGAGTATATCCGTGATCTGCATTTTTCGGACGAGGACATTGCGTATCTGCGCAAGCGCGGAATTTTTAACGAGGAATTTTTGGAATATTTGCGAAATTTCCGTTTTACGGGCGACATTTATGCGGTTCCCGAGGGGACTCCCATTTTCCCCAAGGAGCCGATGATGACGGTGCGCGCGCCTGCCATTGAGGCGCAGCTCATTGAAACCTATATTCTTCTGATCCTAAACCACGAGAGCCTGATTGCAACGAAGGCAAACCGCGTTGTCCGTGCTGCGCAGGGAAGAACCGTGCTGGAATTCGGCTCGCGCAGAGCACAGGGCGCACAGGGCGCGATCTTAGGCGCAAGAGCCGCTTATATCGGCGGCTGCAACGGTACTGCCTGCACCATTTCCGACCAGCTTTACGGCGTTCCTGCCGGCGGCACGATGGCACATTCGTGGGTACAGATGCACGAGACGGAATATGAGGCATTTAAGTCCTACTGCGAGCTGTATCCCAACAATGCAACGCTTTTGGTGGACACTTATAACACGCTCAAAAGCGGCGTGCCGAATGCCATTCGTGCATTCAATGAGGTGCTCAAGCCCCTGGGCATCAAGAAGTGCGGAATCCGCTTGGATTCGGGCGATATGACCTATCTGACAAAAAAAGCGCGTCAGATGCTCGACGAGGCAGGTTGGACGGAATGCAGGATTTCTGTATCCAATTCCTTGGATGAATACATCATTCAGGATCTTCTGCGGCAGGGTGCGCAGATCGATATGTTCGGTGTCGGTGAACGCCTGATTACCGCGCGCAGTGAGCCTGTTTTCGGCGGCGTGTACAAGCTGGTCGCTGTGGAGAACGACGACGGCGAGGTTCTGCCCAAGATCAAGATTTCCGAAAACGTCGGCAAGATCACAAATCCGCATTACAAGAAGCTCTACCGCTTCTACGGCAACGACACCGGCAAGGCGATTGCGGACTATCTGACGGTCTATGATGAAGCGGTCGATGACAGCAAGGATCTTCTGATCTTTGATCCTGAGGCAACATGGAAGCAGAAGAGGGTCTATGATTTCACAGCCAAAGAGCTGCAGGTTCCCGTTTTCAAGAACGGCGAGCTTGTGTACAAGCTGCCGACGCTGGATGAGATCCGCGACTACTGCGCAGCGCAGGTGGAAACGCTCTGGGATGAGGTCAAACGCTTTGACAATCCGCACACCTACTACGTCGATCTGTCGCAGAAGCTGTGGGACATCAAGTATTCGCTGCTGAAGAACAATGCCGGAGGCAATCTGGATGAGAAAAAATAATACCAAACGCATGGCGTTGTGCGGTATTTTAGCTGCGTTGGCGTTGGTGATGATGTTTTTGGGCGGAGTGCTGCCGTTTGCAACGATCGCCTGTCCGGTTCTCGCCTCGCTGGTGCTGATTCCCGTTTATGTCGAGTGTGGGCAAAAATGGGGATGGCTGTGGTTTGCGGCGGTGGCGGTGCTGGCTGCATTTTCCGCGCCGGAGAAGGAAAGTGCGATTCTGTTTGTCTTTTTCGGCTATTACCCGATGATGAAAAAATATTTTGGCAGGCTGCCGAAGGTGCTGAAGTATCTGAGCAAGCTGCTTTATCTCAATGCGGCGGTGTTTGCCGCGTATTATCTGATGCTCCATGTGTTCGGACTGAGCGCCGTTGTGGAGGATTTTGAGGGCATGAAGGTTTGGATGCTTGCCTTGATGTTGGTTTTGGCAAATATTACCTTCTTTGTCTATGACAAGCTGATCGAGCGGATCGAGGTTGTTTATCATGTGCGGCTGCGGCCGAAACTGAAATTTTGAGAGGTAAAAAATGAAGAAATTTGTTGTAATCTTGCTGGTTCTGGCAATGCTGGTGCCTTATACGGCGTTTGCCCATCCGCGTGGAGAGAATGAGATCACCGAGGAACAGTATGCCGCGGTGGAAGAGATGTGGCAGGAGCTTGTGCGCGCTGCCGAGAAAAAGGGGAAGGCAGATGCTTCGACAGCGGCTGCGGCAGCAGCGGCGGCCGAGGCGCATGAGCTGTATGTGAAAGACACTCTGCGTTGGAACGGCGATGACCATTTTACGTTTGAAACGACCCTTGGCGTAACCTGCGGCTACAGCGCAAGACTGTATAATATTGCGGCTGCCTCGCAGGAGGTTGCGTCCACGGAGCCTGAGGTTCAAACGCGCTCTTATGCAAGGGGAGATGTAAGTACTGCGGTGGATGTATATCTGATCGAGCCGTATTATCAAATTGACGAGAGCTTTACCAAGCAGTATCAGAAAGAGGCGCAGGCGATCGCGGAGGCAACGGGGGGTACATACCATCTGTATACCAGAAATGCTGCGACCATTGATGCCGTTGCCGATGCGATGGAAAGCGGAGCGGTCGTGATTTTTGACAGCCACGGCGATACGGATTTTGCCAGAGGCAGCGACTATACCTCCGGCGCAACGACCTCGTACCTGCTTCTGCAGACCGGCAGCGGTTTGACAACGGAGGATTACGAGAACGACAACGGCACCTATCATGCCGTCTACTACGGTAGCGCCGGCGGCGGTATGAAGCTCTATGCCGTGGATGGCACCTGCATTGCCAATCACATGGAAAAGAATGCACCGAGCAGCCTTGTGTGGATGGCTATCTGCCTCGGCATGGCGACGGACGGCCTGCATGCACCTTTGCGCGAGAAGGGCGTTGAGGTTGCTTACGGCTATTCTCAGTCGGTCACGTTTGACTATGACTACATGTGGGAAGAGGTTTTCTTTGATGAGCTGATCGGCGGAGCAAATGTGGCCTCTGCCATTGCAACGATGAAAAAAGAGGTCGGCTTGTGGGATTGCTGTGATTATTATGACACCATTCAGGAGGCGCGAATCTATGATGCAGCCTTCCCGATCGTAGTTTCCTCGCAGGATGTTTACCCCGGGCATGGAAATGTCGATAATCTGCAGACGGTCTATTCTACATGGAGCCTGTTCGGAGAAGCGCCCTGCGGACATGAAAATGTCAGCGTTGAAGAGGTGCAGGCGGACTGCTTGATCGGCGGATACCGCAAAGTAACCTGCAACGATTGCGGCATGACGTTGGAGGATGCGGTCTATGAAGCACTCGGCCATGACTATGTGCTTACAGTGATCGACCCGACATGTGAGGAATACGGCGCGGATCTGTATGCCTGCAGCCGTTGCGGCGACAGCTATACAGAAAACGAGACTGCACCGTTGGGACATGTGTTTGAGAATTGTGTATGTATTCTCTGTGACGGGCTTTGTCCTTGCGATCAGTTGGTCGATGTGAGCAAGGAACACTGGTTCCACGATCCTGTGCTCTATGCGATCGAAAACGGTTTGATGAACGGTGTCGGAAACGACAAGTTTGATCCGGAAGGCAGCTTGACACGCGCAATGCTCGTGACGATTTTGTACCGAAATGCAGGTGAGCCGAGCGTTGAAGGAATGGAAAACCCGTTTGCCGATGTCAAGGCAGATCAGTGGTACACGAACGCGATCATCTGGGCGGCAGACAACGCCATCGTTAACGGCACGAGCGAAACGACATTTGCACCGAATCAGACCATCACTCGCGAGCAGATCGCCGCGATCCTCTACCGTCACAGCGGTAAGCCTGATGTAACGGCGGCGGAATTGGAGTTTGCCGATGCAAATGAGATCAGCGATTATGCCCTCGGCGCGATGTGCTGGGCGGTCGAGTGCAGCTTGATTCAGGGCATGGGCGATCGGCTTGCGCCGACGCAGAGCGCAACGCGTGCACAAATCGCTGTCATTCTGATGCGCTACATTGAAATGCAGCCGTAAAATTAAAAAAACGGATTCCCGTCGGGAAATGGGTTCCCGACGGGAATTTTAACAAAAAAATGTGTTTTTTATAGAGAAAAGCAGGAAATAAACGGTTGATTCAATGACTTTCTTGTGATACAATCAGCTTGAGCTTTGTGCAAAGGAGGAAACGAAGATGATTGCAGCGGATCGATTTGAGCTGCTTCAAACGCAGTATCATAAGTCGTTGCAGCCGGATTGCCCGGTCCGTATCCATTGCAGTCGTCAGTGCACGGATCGCCGCAGCGGCTCGCAATTCGTGCAGATCCGCATGCGCAATTGCTCGGAACGGACGATTTGCAGCGTCTTCCTTTGCATTGAGGGCTTAGATGCCTGCGGCAGTACCCTGTATGAGATTCGGGAAGTGATTTTGGCTGAGTGCAATGCCGCCCCGAGTGAAGTGTTCGGAGAAGAACGCATGATTGTACTCGAAGGCAAAGCGGCTGCGTCGCTGCGCATCAAGGTGCTTCGGGTGAGCTTTGCCGATGGGATGCTTTGGAGAGCGGTTGCCAAGCGCGAAGAAACAAAGAAAGCGCCTTCTGCTGTGAAAAAGGTGTGCGATGCGCCGCGTAAAGAGCCGAGCCTCTTGAAGCGTGAGGAAACGGACATCCAGACCGCGCCGTTTTTTGAAATGCCTGTGTCGTTGCAGCCGCGCCCTGCGCCGATCGTTCGGCACTTCGTGCCGGAGCCTCTGCCGGACAATATGCACCCAAAATCACTGCTCGGCCGAGGCTTGGTTGCTTGGTTTATAATTTTGGGTGTGCTGGTTTTACTGACGGCACTCGGTGCGATTGCCTATACATATCTGCCCTCGTGGCTCGCCGGCTAAAGAATTTACATTTTTTTCAAAAAATTTTAACTTCTCCGGTTTACATTTTCTGTAAAGCATGTTATAATCATACCGCATCGGATGTATTTTATGCCATTCCGAAAGTTTATGAAAGGAAAGCAGGGAAGACAAATGCCGCAGTTTGTACAGACAGAACAACAGAGAGAATTGATCGACTCCTTGGTGAAGGATCTGCCGGCTTACAGAAAGAAAATGCATATGTCTCAGGCTGAACTGGGTGACGCGGTAGGGAAGAGCCGCCAGAAGATTTCTGAGATGGAGCGCGGCGCGGCTCCCCTTGGATGGGACACCTACCTCGCCATTTTGTTGGTCTTGGGAGCGCACGGTGTGCTCGAGCCCAGAGGACGTGACGCAGAGCGCTTGGCTGCAACCGGTAAGCTCATTGGTGGACGCATCCGCCTGTAATGACAAATAAACGCAGAGATGTGGGATACATCTCTGCGTTTTACTTTTATGCCTGCTTCCTGTGTCTGCGTGCGAAGAAGAGCATACCGAAGAGAACCGAAAGCGGTACGGCAAGAATGACACCGATAGAGCTGGCAACGGCCTGCATGATCTCAATGGGGAAGTAGGTCGTGCTCATCAGCTCGTAGAAGGTCAGATCCAGCGAAGAGTAATACAGAATTTCCACGAAGCTGCCGCCGACCAAGGCGAGGATCAGCGTGTTTGTCATCGTACCGACCATGTCGCGGCCGATGTTCATGCCGGATTTGAACAGCTCTCTGCGTGTCAGATTCGGGTTGACCGTGACCAGCTCGTTCATTGCCGAGCTGATGCTCATGGCAACGTCATTGACCGCGCCGAGTGCAGCGATCAAAATTCCGCCGACCAGAAGGCCGTCTAAGCGGATAGCGGAACCGAGCTCCTGCGTCTGACGGAGCTGACCGAGGGCTTCAATCTCGCCTGCGGCATCCTTCATCTGGTAGCCGCTCAGATGCAGAAGGTCGGCAGAGAGCTCGCCGAACAGCATGGCAATGGCAACGCCCGAGATCGTGCCGAAAATGGCGCAAAGAATCTTTTTGTTGATACCGCCCATGATCACAAATTCCACGACCGTCACATAAGCACAAAGTCCGAGAATCGTCGGAAGGGTCGGCCAGCCGCCGATCAGAAGCGGGAACAAAATCGTGAACACACAAAGAATGGTCAGTCCCAAGCCAAGAAGCGATTTTGCGCCGATCTTGCCGCCGACTAAAATGGTTGCAAGCAGGAAAAGGATCAGCACAATGGCAAGCGGCGTGGTGCGGTTGTAATCATAAATGTAGTTGCTGTCAATAATGACGCTCTCACCGTCATCGGAAATGGCAACGATAACGCTGTCGCCTTCTTCCAAAATCGTGCCGTAATAAAGCGACAGACTGTTTCTGACATCGGAATACTGTTTGCCCCTATGCTCGCCGGAGGTGATCTCAACGCGGACGATCTGCTCGCCCTGCGGACGATCCTCCATGTCTTGATTGCCCTGGTAGCTTTCTGAGGTGATTTCCAAAATCTCTGCCGTTTCGTAGCTCAGATTCTGAAGAGCGTTGGACTTCGGTGCGCGCGCAACATCCTGCGCGATACCGTAAAAATACAGGAACAAGGCTGCCGCGATCGTCAGGATCAGCGTCGACAAAATCTTGGCAGACAGACTTCCGCTCTGCCTCTGCGCTTGTTCAAGGCGTATGACAGCCTGCTCGCGCTGCTTGGCAGCAACGGTTTGCGGATCGTCATACTGCTCCTGCGTGATGCGGTAGCAGCGCCATGCGTACAGCGCCGTAAAAACACCGCCCGCGGCAGTCAGAAGGTACATCAAAAGCTGCAGAATGTCTGCATCACCTTTTATTAGCTTTACCGCAAAAAGCGTCAAAGCCGCTGCAACGATGACAGCGCCCAGACAGAGGGAAATAAGAGAAATATATAAATATTTTTTTTTCATCGGCAACCTCCGAATGTATAGATATTATCTAATTATAGTACGCGAATCGCGCGCTGTCAAGAAAAAGCATGCTTTCCGTTTTTTTGAGCAAAAAAGACAAAATACGCACAATGCCGAAAATACTTAAAAACATCGAAGAATTGTTAAATTTTATATTGCAATTTTTACATTATAAAAAGGTGACATTTGGTACAAATGACGAAAATTTGAAAAAAGCATGGTCAAATGATTTTTGCTATGGAAATTTCTGAGCTTTTGTGCTATTATAATGCTATCACTATAAGTATCTCTGCGCCCTTGCGGAGATGCTGTTAGAAGAATAAAGGAGGAAACACTATGAGAACGCATTTCAAGAGAGTCATTTCCATGCTCATGGTTTTGGCAATGGTTCTCGCAATGCTGCCTGTCGTCGCTGCGGCTGGCGATCTGGTTATCGTGACTCCGCTCACGGAGATCCCCACGGCTGATCAGACTGTCGTTATCTACAGCGCATCTGCAGGCGGTGTCTTTGCAAGCACTGCAAGCGGTGGCTCCGTCGGAGTTTCTACTGCGCAGACTTACGAAGAAAACGCAAACCTGGGTATCCGTGAAGGCGCGGGCGTCTATAAGATCGTCCCCAATGCTGACGGCACCTACTACATCACCTGCGGCGGCAAGTACCTTTACACCGACGCTGCAGAGCAGCTCGCATTCAAGGATGCTCCCGAAAATGGCTGTAAATGGAAGATCCAGACCGTTGATGGTTACGAAGGCTTCGTTATCATCAACAACGACTTCAAGTACAACAACAAGTACGACATCTACATTGAGTATTACAGCGCTTTCAAGGCATGGACCTGTCAGACAATGTCCGACATCTACTGCTTCAGCTTCTATGCAATCGACGCTGCTGCTGACGAAGACGGTGACGGCTACCTCGGCGAGAAGCCCGCTGCAGGCGAGAAGCCCGCTAACGGCGATAAGGTCGTTATCTACAACGATTACGCAGAAGCATGCTTCGGCCCGGAAGACACCGGCAGCCTGGAACCCGTCGCTTCCTCTCTGGAAGGCAACGTGTTCAACCCCGGCAACGGTGCTTTGATCTTCGACGTCACCTATGACGGCAGCAAGTACTACACCTTTGAAAACAATGGCAAGTACCTGTGGACCAACGAAGAAGAAGAGCTGATGTTCGTTGACGAGCAGTCTGACTATACCCTGTGGTATCTGGAAGAGTGCACCGGCGGCTACATCATGTACAACAAGGCTGCCAAGTACAGCAACAGACCCGTCTGCATCGAGTATTTCGGCAACGCTTTCAGCGGCTGGACCTACACCGGCAGCGAGTCCATCTTCGCCATGAAGTTCTTCACGGTTGAAGATCAGCACAACTTGGGCTATGTTCTCAACCCCTCTATGACCATCGATGCAGGCAACGCATATCTCGGCGTTGACTACGAGTTCGAGGTCGAGCTGAACGACAGCACCAAGATCACCTCCATGACCATGACCTATCAGACCAACGGCGGTACTGAGACTGCGCTTGAGGCGAAGAGTGTTGATGGTTACACCTACACCTATGCAGTTCCCGCTTCTGCACTGGCCGGCAAGACCGACCTGAAGCTCAAGGGCGTTGCAAAGAATGAGTACGACATGGAGTACTCTGCAGAACTCGATGTTGCGATCTATGACGAGCCGCTCATCGTTTCTGTCTCCCCGATGCCCAATGCGGCTACCAAGGAAGACAAGAAGCCTGAGATCGTCGCTACCATCGCAAACTGCGGTACCAACCCGACTGTTGTCATGACGATCGACGGCACTGCTGTCAAGCCGACGGTTACTGCCGATAAGATCACCTACAAGCCCACGGAGAACATGGTTGACGATCGCCACACCGTTTATGTCAGCGTGACCCGTGCCGACGGCAAGAAGACTGAAATGACTTGGTCCTTCTTCGTTGGTGAGGAAGGCTTGAGCCTGTACTTCGGACAGATGCACTCCCATACTGCGGAGTATTCTGACGGCGCAGGTACTCTGGAGCAGGCATACGAGTATGCTATGAAGGCAAAGGACGTTGACTTCCTCTTCGTCACCGACCACTCCAACTACTTCGACACTACCTCTACCGCTACCATGACCAGCTACTATGATCTGTCCTCTGCATCCATGAGCGGCAGCATCTCCAAGTGGGAAGAGGCAAAGCAGACCGCTGCTGAGTATGTCACCGATGACTTCATCGGCATGTACGGCTATGAGATGACCTGGTCCGGCGGCCCCGGTCATACCAACACCTTTAACACCTTTGGCTTTGTTTCCCGTAACAATGCTACCCTGAACGACAAGACCAACAGCTATGCAGGCATGCATAAGTACAATGACCTCATGGTCAATGCAAACCTGGGTCTCGACGTTGACGGCAACCCCGTTGGCGAAGGTGTTCAGACCAAGTACATTACTGATGCTCCTGTTGTCTCCCAGTTCAACCACCCCGGCACTACCTTCGGTAACTTTGACGACTTCGCAGGCTACACCCCGACCCGTGACACCGTTCTGTCTCTGATCGAGGTCGGTAACGGCGAAGGCGCTGTCGGCGGCAGCTCCTACTGGCCGAGCTATTCCGAGTACGACCTCTGCCTGTCCAAGGGCTGGCACGTTGCTCCGACCAACAACCAGGATAACCACAAGGGTAAGTGGGGCGATGCCAACACCTGCCGTGACGTTGTTCTGACTGACGACTTCTCCGAGGCCGGCATCTACGAGGCTATGGCAAACCGTCAGGTCTATGCGACCGAGGATCAGAACCTGCGTATTTACTACTACCTCAATGATCAGCTCATGGGCTCCATCATTGACACCGGCGATGAAGATGTGACCAAGGTTCACTTCAAGGTCAGCATCTCCGATCCCGACGGCGAAGCTCTCGGCAAGATCGAGATCATCGGCGAGAACGGCATCAGCCTGAAGTCCTTCGAGGCTGTCGGCTCCACCTACGAGCTTGACACCGAGATGGCAAACTCCGATGCTTACTACTACATCAAGGTCACCCAGAAGGACGGCGACATCGCTGTTACTGCTCCTGTTTGGGTTGGCGCAGCTACCCCCATCACCGCTGACATCGACAACGACGTTGCTCTGAGTGTTGTCGGCGATCCCGAAAACATCACTTCCACCGTAACCAATGCTGCTGCATATGCTTACGAGCTGGATAAGGTCGTCTTCTCTCTCGTCTATGGCGATAAGGAAGAAGTCATCAAGACCTTCGACGAGGACGTCTCCATTGCTGCAGGCGATGCAAAGACCTACTCCTTCGAGTATGTCCGTACCGTTTCCGGCGACCAGACCCTCAAGGTCATTTACTACGGCACCTACAACGGCAAGTCCTTCAAGTGCCAGGCTACTCTGGAAAACTATGTCTATAAGCAGGGTGAGCTGCTCAAGGTTGCAATTGACCGTGGGCATGACAACTACTATGTCTCCGGTGACTATGCCGGCAATGTTGGTAACTTCATCACCTACTGCGCAAATAACGGCATCCAGTGCGAGTACCTCGAGGCAGGCGAATTTACCTTCACCAACCTCAGCAAGTACGATCTGGTCATCCTGACCGTTCCGTATCTGCGTAATGCAGGCAAGGCTACCATGTACACCGAGGAAGAGATCGCAGCTCTCGGCAGATATGCCAAGAACGGCGGCAACCTCATCATCTGCTCCAAGTCCGACCGTGACAACACCTACGACAACTGCTCTGAGAACACCAATGCCCTCTTAGAGGCCATCGGCGCACACTCCAGAGTTGTTAACGGTATCATCGTCGACAACGACCTGAAGGCAAGCGAAGCATATCGTATCTACTTCTCCTCTATTGAGAACTTCAATACCCAGCATCGCTTCACCAAGGGCGCTTACACTTCTTCCAACGCATTCGGCACCAAGCCCGCAACTGACAACCAGACCGGCTTCCAGCTCTACAACGGCGCACCTATCGCCATTATGGAAGGCTATGAAAATAAGGTCGAGGTTCTCGTCAGAGGCTATCAGACCACTTGGGGCTCCCACTTTGACGGCTACTTCGACAGCAACGCTTTCGTCCCCGAGTACGATGAGTCCGATCCGTCTAAGGTTACCGTCAATAAGGACGAAGTTAACATCATGACCTACGAGGATCTGCCCTATGATAACTGGGTCATTACCTGTGGTGTTACCTTCTTCTCCAACTACGACATTAAGGACGATGTCGACTATGCAAACAAGTACATTGTTCAGAACATCCTGCGCGAGCTGACCAGCAAGGGTGTTGAAACCTCTGCTACCCCGATCAAGGAAGTCAAGGCTAAGAACGATGGCCGTTACGTCATTGAAGGCTTTGTTTCCTCCAACGCTTCCGGTTACGATCAGGATACTGCTTTCTTCGACTGCATCTATGTGCAGGATAAGGATGGCAACGGCATCAACGTATTCCCCGTTGCCGGCAACTTCGCAATTGGCATGAACGTCCGCTGCTACGGCGCAATCACCTTCTACTGTGGTGAGGTCGAGCTGAACCTCAGCTCTGATTTCGGCGGCAATATTCGCATTGTCTCTGACGAGATTTATGATGTTGTTCCTCAGGAGGTCACCTGTAAGGTCGCTATGTCCGATGCAGCAATCGGCAACCTGATGAAGGTCGCCGGCATTGTCACCAACATCCACAAGACTGAGGGTGTCATTGACAAGATCTACGTCCGCGACGACACCGGCGAGGCTTGCGTCTTCATCAACGGCTACATCATGAAGGACTACGAAGGTCTCGACGGCCTGAAGGTCGGCATGAGAGTTACTGCAGTTGGCGTGGGCTCCCGTGACGTTGACGAAACCAGCGCTACCTCCGCGATCTTCGCACGTCTGCGTGTGCGTGACCGCAGCGAGATCGTCATCACGAATGATGTTCCCGACATTGATGCAGCGTTCACCGATCTGGCAGTAAATGACTGGTACTTCGAGGCTGCTGAGTACTGCATCAACAACGAACTGCTCAACGGCACCGCTAACGGTATCTTCGAGCCGGAGACCAACCTCAACCGTGCAATGGTCGCTACGGTTCTGTACCGTCTGGCCGGTTCGCCCGCAGTTGACAGCAAGGCTAACTTCTCCGACGTTGCTGACGGCATGTGGTACACCGATGCTGTTGCTTGGGCAGCAGAGAACGAAATCGTTAAGGGCTACACCGATGGAACCTTCCGTCCGAATGCACTCATTTCCCGTCAGGAAATGGCAACCATGATCGCAAGATATGCTGAGAATGTTGTCGGCATCGACACTACCACCACCGCTGATAAGATCGACTACCCGGATGAAGCAAGCATTGCAACATGGGCATACGACGCTGTTCTGTGGTGTGTTGAAAATGGTATCATCAACGGCATTAGCGGCAATATCGTTCCGAACGGTAATGCAACTCGTGCACAGTTTGCTACCATTATCATGCGCTTCGACATGATGGAGAAGTAATACTTTCCCCATTTGTCCAATTGCATAAAACCAAGGGCTGTCGCCTCGTGCGACAGCCCTTTTGACATAGTGCCACCCCCTGTAATTTAAAAACAGGGGGTGGCACTATAATATGAAACCTAATTAATGTGTACTGAACAACGCACAAGCCCTTGCAAGCCAAGGCTTCCAAGGCCGTT
>CAYVLD010000001.1:0-33071 GCA_964452205.1 uncultured Oscillospiraceae bacterium | reverse complement strand
TCGCTGCGTTGACAGTATCCTGAATCAGACATATCAAAACTTGGAGGTTCTTCTGGTAGATGATGGAAACACTGACCGTTGCGGAGATATTTGCGAAGGGTATGCGAGGGTTGATGCTCGTGTAAAAGTGATCCATCAGGAGAACGGTGGGGTAAGCGTGGCTCGTAATGTCGGATTAGATGCTTGCAGCGGCGAATATATTGTGTTTGTTGATAGTGATGATTATATAAGTTCAGACATAATAGCTCGACTTGTCGCATCAATCGGTGATGCTGATTGGGCATCATGTGGCTATAGTCGGGTTGACAATGAGGATAAAGTAATCTATAATTTTTCTGTAGACGAGGAAATAACACTCTGCGGTATAGATCTTTTAAACATGCACTACGGTCTTGTGCCTCAACACAGCGGAATTTCGTCTGTTTACGTTACGGGAAGGCTTTATAAAAGAGATGTTTGGCGTGATGTACGGTTCCCTGTAAGAACGTACTTTGAAGATATTTGTGTCATGCCATATATTCTTATGAATGCTAAGAAAGTTGTGTTTACTCCAGGGGTTGGATATTATTACCGAATGAACCCCAATAGTATTACGAATAACACTTCAAAAGAACATAAGCGACGCTTATTCCTTGATTCTTTTTACATTTGGGATAAGCATCTAAGCTTGTATAATGAGCACGCCATGCATGAGCTGGTTTCTGCGGTTGAGTGCTTAAAGGTCGAGAAAATAATTGCACATTCCTTGGTTGACGACATACCCTCCGATTTAGTATCATTTACTAAAAAAACATTGAGAAGTAGTGTTTGGTTTTTGCTGAGGCAGAAGATTCGTACATCACAGAAATTGCGATATTTGATTTTCCTTATTTTGGGGAAACATTCATATAAGATGATTCAAAGGATTATGAATTAGGTATGAAAGTCAGTATTATCATTCCGGTTTACAATAAAAATAAATATCTCAGAACACTTCTCCAACAGGTTAAAGATCAGACGTTTGAGGATTATGAGTGCTTACTGATTGACGACGGATCTTCTGACGGCTCTGAAGTGATTTGTGATGAGTTTGCTGCGAAGGATGCTCGCTTCAAGGTGTTTCATATCCCTAATGGTGGCGTTTCTCATGCAAGGAATGTAGGGCTTGACCACGCAGAAGGGAAATATGTTACCTTTGTTGATGCCGATGATGAGATCGCATTAAATTATCTTGAGAATTTGCATACTTGCATTGCGCGCAGTAAAGCTTATATTGTAGTTAGCGGTTATCAAAAGTTTTGGGATTATGAAAAGGGGACGATTTTAGTCAAACACCCTAACGCAAAAGGGAATATGCCTTTACGGGATTGCCTTTCTGATTTTGCGTTGGTTCAAAGAGAAACGGGTCTGTTCGGCTGTTGTGTCTCGAAAATGTTCAAAAGAGAGCTTGCTCTTGATGTGAGGTATGATGAGTCCTTACGCCTTGCGGAAGATTTTGATTTTTATCTGCGTTTGTATGAAAAGGTTCAAAATATATATTTTGACGATCAATGCCTGTATCGCTATCGGCAGGTTGCGGAGAATTCTTCTGCGATCATCAATGATGAGAAGATAGATTATTTTGCGCAGTTGAAGATCAATCTGCGCTATCGGGAGTGCTTAAAAAGGCTAAATGCATATGAGGGAGAAAACAAGGCAATCGTCGAGGGGCTTCTGTCAAATTATCTCTATTTCTCTGCATTTTATTGCCCGAAGGAAAGGATGAATGTGTGCTTGCCTGAGCTGGCACGATTACAGCAACATGAAGGCATTAGGTTTGTTTCGGGCAGGAAACTACAAAAAACGGTCTTGTCATTGCTGGGAAATGGACATTGGAAATTAGTCAAATTTTTAATTAGTTGCTATAAAGCACTAAGGATTATCATAAAAAGGATTAGACTGATGTGTTATGAGTCTGCTGTTTACTGTATTTACTCCTACATATAATCGTGCGTATATTTTGCCGAAGCTCTATGATTCGCTGTGTGTGCAAAGTGTGAAAAATTTTGAGTGGCTGATCGTCGATGATGGTTCAACCGATGAAACAGAACAATTAGTTTCCTCGTGGCTGAGCCGCAATAACGGTTTTGAGATCAACTATGTAAAAAAAGAGAATGGCGGCAAACCGCGCGCTATAAATTTCGGTGTCAAGATAGCGCAAGGGAAGTATTTCTTTATGGTTGATTCCGATGATCATCTTCTGCCCAAGGCTCTGGAAAAAATGACTCGTTGGGTAGCGGATATCGATGGTATCGACGGCTTTATCGGTGTAGGTGCAGCCAGAGGATACCCTGATAATACCTACATAAAGGGCGTTCAACCAACAGTTAATGAAGAAGGCTATGTAGATGCTACAAATTTAGAACGCAGTCGATATAATCTGGATGCTGATATGTGTGAGGCATATCGTACAGATCTATTTCGCCAATTCCCGATGGCTGAATGGCCTGGAGAAAAATTTGCGCCGGAGCAGATCGCTTTGAACGAAATTGCGCTTGCAGGGTACAATCTGCGTTGGCATTCCGATATTATCTATGTTTGCGATTATCTTGACGATGGTTTAACAAAGGGGAGTCGTAAATTAGAGAAGAATAATCCTATGGGCTATGCCATGATGTATGATCATATGCTTAAGTATGGATATTCGTTCAAGAAAAAATTCTTTTGTGCGTATCAGGCAATTGCCTTTGCCTTATATGCAAAACAGCCTAAGTTTTTGCTGAGGATGAATAGTAAACTGCTTGCAATACTCGCGCTTCCGTTTGGGCTCGTTTTATCCATTCGTCGAGCAATCCAATTTAGAAAGGTCTAATTATGATCATCTCAATAATTATCCCAATATATAACGCTGAAAAATACCTTTCCCGAACAATTCATTGCCTTCAAAATCAGTCTTTTACCGATTTTGAGGTGCTGATGATCGATGATGGGAGCAGAGATAATTCGGCCGCCATTTTAAACGAGATTTCTGCAGCCGATTCTCGGTTCAGATACATCTACCAAGAGAATCAAGGCGTTTCGGCAGCGAGGAATCATGGGTTAGCAATAAGCAAAGGACGATATATTACTTTTATCGATGCTGATGATATTCTTCCGGAGAATTATCTCGAAATGTTGATGAAAGCACTAACTAATGACGATTGTCAAATGTCCGTTTGTGATGTGACCGTTATCGAAAACGAAAAAGAAACAATGCGTTTTTCTTGTGAAACAAACAAGCTAGATCAAAGAGAGACTTTGAATCTTATAATTTCAAGGCGAGAAATCAATTCAGGACCTTGCGCAAAACTGTTTCGTCGCGAAGTCCTCAATGACTTAAAATTCCCACCATTAAAGGCCTATGAAGATATTCTATTTGCGATTGCCGCTGTTTGCAAATGCGAACACATCGCGGTTACTAACAAAACAGAATATAGGTACATTCAGAATGTCGGCAGTGCAATGAGCACTTTTTTGAAGATTCCATCGCAGGATATTGTTACGGCGACAGAACAAATGCTTGCTTTTTTGAAAGACAGAAAAGATCTTTCTCCATTGTGCTTCTACACCACTGCCTCACATCTTATGCAATATGTTTTACCACTTTTAAACAGCGACGATGAAAAAGCCCGTGGCTTCGTGAACGCGGCGAGATGTGTGTATAAGCAATATGTGAGAGAAATTTGGAGCTGTTCCGCGTTCCCGTGGAAGGAAAAAATTACGTTTACACTGTTCGCTTATGGATGGATTTATCAGAATAAGAGAATTAAGAGATTGAGGTAAGCTATGAGTCGAATTTTTCTGTATGCGCATGGTGGCAGCGGCAACCATGGTTGTGAAGCGATTGTTAGATCCACTGCGGATATACTTAAGTGCGCAAACCTGTGTCTTATTTCCGCTAATCCGGAGGAGGATGCTTTTTATGGTCTGGATGATGTATGTACGATCATAAAAGATCGGAATGACGCATTTGCCAAAAAGGATTTTGATTTTTTTAAAGCCTACGTAGCATTGAAGCTGAAGAAAAACTATATCCCCATGGACAAGCTGGAGTATAGAGCAGCCTTTTCCAATATAAAAAAAGGCGACATTGCTCTCTCAATCGGTGGCGACAACTATTGCTACGCCGACGTTCAAAAGTATATGATGCTCCATGATGCGCTCATTAAGCGCGGTGCAAAAACCGTTCTCTGGGGTTGCTCTGTAGAACCTGAGGTGGTAGCAAAACCTGAGGTGGCTGCAGATCTTGCAAAATATGACCTGATTGCAGCTCGCGAAACAATTAGCTATGAGGCATTGAAAGCGGTAAATCCCAATACGCATCTTGTTGCCGACCCGGCGTTTCTTTTGCAATCAAAAGAAACCGCGTTACCGGAAGGCTTCGCTCCGGGTAATACCGTCGGCATTAATCTGAGTCCGATGGCAATGGAGCGCGAGACAGTTCCGGGAATCGCATTTGAAAATTATAAGAATTTAATTGCTTATATTATTGAGCAAACAGATATGCAGGTTGCGCTGATTCCGCATGTGATTTGGGCAGATGGTGATGACAGAATTCCGCAGAAGAAACTCTATGATGAATTTGCACATACCGGTCGTGTGGTTATGATAGAAGATTGCGGATGCCGTGAATTAAAATACATTATTTCAAAGTGCCGGTTCTTCATCGGTGCGAGAACACATGCAACGATTGCGGCGTACTCCACTTGTGTGCCCACACTTGTTCTTGGATATTCTGTTAAGTCGCGCGGAATTGCAAGAGATCTCTTTGGAACAGAAGAGGGATACGTTGTTCCTGTGCAGACAATCAATACGCCTGACTCTATCTTAAAGGCTTTTTTGCGCATTCTTGATAGTGAAAAGGGAATCTTTACTACATTGCAGCAATGCATCCCTGTGTTTCAAAACAGAACGCTTAGCGCTTTGGAATTTTTACGGTAACAGTTTTTGAATTGAGGTAAGAAAATGTCGCGTTTAGAAAAATCGACAAAAACGATAGCGTTCAATTTTTTAAATTCCGCGCTGTCCAGCATTTTGGGACTGGTCTCGAGAACAGTATTTATTAATGTATTAGGAAAAGAATATCTTGGGCTGGCTGGATTGTTGAGCAATGTGCTTGGCTTCTTGTCTATTTCAGAGCTTGGCATTGCTACGGCGATCGGTTTCAGTTTGTACAAGCCTCTTGCGAACAAAGACAATGCTACAGTCAGCGCTTTGATGAGTTTGTATCGCAAGGCGTATGCTGTAATTGCCGGAATCGTTTTTGTTGCCGGAATAGGATTATTCTTCTTCTTAGATTTCTTTATTCCGCCTACTGAGCAGCCTTATGGAACGAGTGTAGCGTATTTCGCTTTCTTAATTAGCAGTGTGTCCGGGTATCTGTTTTCTTATAAAACCACTCTAATCTCCTCTGACAATCAGTCGTATCGCCTTGGGCCGATTATTGCCTGGACTTCGATTTTACAAACAACATGCCAAATCATTGCGTTGCTGCTTACTAAGGATTATGTTGTTTACATTATTGTGCAAATCGCATGCGGCATTCTGCGAATGGTGTTACAAAACCGCTTTATTACAAAGAATTATCCGCAAATTGATTTTCGCTCAAAACAAAAACTCGATAAAGAGACAACACATCAGATCAAGCGTAATATCGGCGGACTTATGGTTGCAAAAATAGGCGATTATCTTGTTAATTCTACCGATAACATGATCATTACCAAGTTAGTTAGCCTTGCGGCAACAGGTATTTATTCTAACTATCTGCTAATACGTGATTTAATTAATGGTTTTATAGCAACTGTATTTGGCGGAATATCCGCCAGTTTAGGCAATGTTGTTGCCGTAGAGTCCGACAAGAGAAAACTGGAAGTCTTCGAGACTTTAATGTTTAGTGCATTCTTTGTTTATAGCTTTGAAGCGGTCTGTTTCTTGTGTTTGTTTAATCCGTTTATTGGAGAAATCTGGTTAGGCGAAGAGTATTTGTTTGACATGCCGACCGTCGCTGTAATTGTTCTCAATAATTTCTTAACCGGTTTGAGAATCCCGCTGATTCATATGAAAAGTGCTGCGGGTAAGTATATGGAGGATGCCTGGGTTCCCTTTGGCTTTGCCGCGATAAATCTGGTTGCCTCAATCATTCTCGCGAAGCATTACGGCATCATGGGTGTGTTTCTTGGCACGATTATCGGCAGCCTGTTGACGGCAGATTGGTATCGCCCGATTGTGATATATAAGCATGTTTTCCATGTGTCGGTGTGGAAGTATTTTAGCAAATTTGTGCTATATGTGGCTTTAGGGCTGGCATATATGACAACTGCGTACCTTCTTTGCGAATTGATTCAGACGCAATATGTCCTTGCGAATTTTATTCTAAAGGCTATAATCGCAGCGTGTTTGCCAGTATTATTCAATACGCTGTTATTCCATAGGACATCTGAATTTGGATCATTAATGTCAATGGCGAAGCGTTTGCGCTCTCGAATGCGTAGAAAGCAAAAATGAGATAATTATTAATAAAGACAAGGGCGTTTGATGTCCCCTTGGAAGAGAAAAATGCGTGCAAAAGCTTTTTAGAATTGCTGGACTTTAGCTTATTGGTATTGGAAATAAGGAGAATATGAACCGTGAAAACTGTCAGCGTAATCATCCCTTGCTATAATGGTGAGGCTGTAATCGATAGAGCCATTTCTTCGATTTATACACAAGACTATGGTTTAGTAGAGCTCGTTGTTGTTGACGACGGATCTGTTGATAACAGCAAAAGTAGAATTCTTTCATGGGTAGAAGCTTTTGAAAAAAAAGGCTGGGTTCTGCATTATGTGTTTCAAGAGAATAAAGGATTAGGCGGTGCGATTAATACAGGATTAAAATATGTATCAGGAGATTATATCTCTTTATTGGATGCGGACGATGAGTATTTGCCCGGGTCCGTGTGTGAACGTGCTGCCTATTTAGATGCTCATCCGGAATGTGATGTGGTTCGTTCAAATGGATGGAGCGTAAAAGGGCAACGCAAGCATTTGTTTATTTGCGAGCAAAAAGAGAAAGAACGAAAAGATGTTTTTGTTGCGCTTTTAAAAGGAGAAACCAATAATTGGGCCGGCAGTTACATGGTACGAGCTGAATCCTTATTTCGATTTTACCCTGATCGCGAGATATATACGTCAAGATATGGTCAGAATTTGCAGTTCTTACTGCCTCTGACATATTCGAAACATTGCGGCTTCATTGATAAACCGTTTATGAATTATATACATCAAGAGAATTCTCTTACTCGGACGGCTGATGAAAAATTGGCGAAAAAACGCGCCTTGGAAAATGCTGCGGGATACAGAGATATTCGCATTTATATGACGAAGCTGATTGTTACTGATGCAAAGGAACAATCAGGGTATCTTAAAATGATTGATGCGGCATATTGGCGCAGCATTATGAATCTGGCTGACATACATGAAGATGAGAACTTGCTTAAAGAGGCTTATGATCAATTAAAGCAGATAGAATCACCCAGTATATATGACAGAATTCTATACTTTAGAAAGGTGCGTCCGGCGGTAGCGTTTTTGCTTCGCGCATGGAATAAAGTTGTTTGTATTGTGGGGAATAAAAATGCCTAAGATAGCAACAAAAGAAAACTGTACCGGCTGCACCGCGTGCGTTTCTGCTTGCCCCAAGGGATGCATCCGGATGATAGAGGATGAGAATGGTTTTTTTCATCCTGTCATTGATGCGGATCAATGTGTTGCGTGCGGTCTTTGTGAGAAGACTTGCCCGATTGTTCACCCGCTGAAGAAGGCGGACAATGAGCCGAAAGCATATGCAGCATCTTCCAAAAATGAGGCGATGCGTCTTAATAGCTCATCCGGCGGTGTATTTACGGAAGTCGCAAAAGTTGTTTTGGAGCATGGCGGCGCAGTGTTTGGTGCGGCGTATAATGAGAAATTTGAAGTCGTACATACTTGCGCAGAGGATGAGGAAGGGCTTGCAAAATTCAGGGGCGCGAAATATGCACAGAGCGATTTGCACGGCATTTTTGCGCAAGTAAAGATGAGACTTGACAGGGGACAGCAGATACTGTTTTCCGGTACGCCTTGCCAAGTTGGGGGGCTAAAGGCTTTTCTCTGCAAGGATTATGAAAATCTTTTAACAATGGATTTCGTTTGCCATAGCGTGCCTTCACCGCTGGCATGGCGCGAATATGTAAAATACCGCGCAGAGCAAGATCGTAAAGGTGAAATGCCGATTGCGATCAATCTGCGCTCGAAGCATACCGGTTGGAGCCGATATCAATACTCCAATTTATTTCAATATGAAGACGGCTTTTATCATAGTGCGAAGAGCAACGAGAGTATTTACATGAAGCTTTTCGTAAATGGTTGTATCAATCGTGACTCCTGTGCGAATTGTCGTTTTAAGGGTTATAACCGCGTTAGTGATTTGACGATTGGTGATTTTTGGGGCATTTGGGATATTATGCCGGAGATGGACGATAACAAGGGAACTTCTGTTGTTCTTGTGCAAAGCGAGCGTGGCAAAGCAATCCTCGAGAGCTTAAAGGATAGGATTCAAATGATGCTTGTTTCCTTGGAAGAGGCAAGTAGACAAAACCCAGCAATTCTAAAATCATTTTCTGCGCACGAGAAAAGAGGCGAGGCATTTTCGCTCATAAAAGAGGGGAAAATCGATGAATGCGAGAAATGGTTTGCTGAAAGTAGAACTTCATTTTTTAACAGAGCAACAAAGTTTGTTAATTTTTTGAGGCATAAGATAGTGAGAGATTAAAATAAGGAGATAAATTATGAATCGGAAATTACTTGGACTTAAAAATCGCTACAGTTTTTATATCGAGATTTGTATATACATGGTGTTCTTTTACGCAATTAGTGCGTGTGTGTACCTAAATGGCGATGATTTTATGTATGCTACTTTTGCGAAAGAAGGAATTTTTAGCAATGTTGCTGACTATTACATGACGGGAAATGGCCGTTTTTGGATCAACATTCTCGATTCGGCGTTGCTATACTTCGATCGTGTACTTTTCGTTATGCTTAATCCACTTGTGATTCTGGCGTTTATTATCCTTCTGGCGAAGAATATTAAATTACTTGCGGCGAAGAGCGAGGATAAAACATCTGAGCGCACATATATACGATATGGCATGGTAATGTTTGCTGCGCTTAATGTTTTCTGCATGCGTGAGACTGTATTTTGGATCACGGGTATGATGAATTATCTTTTCCCTGCGGTGGTCTTTTTGTTTGCTATATGGATCTTTCAAATTGTCCGTTTGAAGTCCGATATAACGGTTTTGCAAAAATTGCTGTATTGTGTTCTGTGCTTTTTCGCAGCATCGTCTGTAGAACAATACGCGTTGATGTTTGTTGGATTTTGTACGCTTATTTTAGCATTCGATCTGATCCGTAAAAGAAAAATCAAAGGTTTTATTGTATTGGGCTATCTTGTTGCGTTGGCCGGCCTTGCTGCCCTAATATTTGCACCAGGTAATTTTGCGAGAGTGGATGAACAGACAACTTCATCATTAATTGACGATGCATGGACGTTAATTCATCAAAACATTGCTTCGTCTGTCGCTTTTCCCTTTACACTTATGCTTTCCTCTTGTTGCTGCACCCTTATTCATAAGGAAAAAGGACGAAAAATCAGCATGCTATCAGCGTGCGTTCCTTTGGGGCTTTTGTTAATTCGCATTATTCCTTCTTTTGAGAATGCGCTCGTCATATCGGCTGTTTTTGTGGGTATCGTGGCTCAACTTTTATATTGTTTTGTCTGCTGTCGTTATGATGGTAAAGTGAAAATCATAGCATTGATTTTTGTGGGAGTGGGCTCTCAAATAATGCTGATGATCTCTGATGTGTGGGGCTATAGATGCATGTTCAGCATGTATACTGTGTACATGCTGCTGATTGGTTTCTGCCTTTCACGTTTCCCCAAGGAGGATTCGGCCTTTATTTTGTGTGCCGGTGCTGTCGGAAGCATTTGTCCGTTGGCATTAACCATACTTTGGATATTGAAGATTGTGCAAATAAAGAACAGAAGTGTTGCTTATATCGTTTCGAGAGCTGTAACTGTGATTGCTACAGTAGTCGCGTTATTGGTGCTGTTTATTGGTTACAATAATAATAGAACAATACATAAGATGAATATTCAGAACACTTTAGCTGCGGAGGAGTCAGGGAAGATACGTTTGTATGAGTTAGAGGATGATACATTTTCGTGGTATTTTATTCCTATGGGTGAGTTCCACGAGAACTATTATCGCCGTTATCACGGTCTTTCAAATGAGATCGAATTTGAATATATAGAGAAATAACACCGCGATCTATCCCTCGGAGAGCAATTTTACGAAATACGTCCGGAATGAGGGTGCTACTATACAAAGGGTAGGGGGATCAATACATGAACCAATTGAATACATATCTGATCTCCTGTGTACGAGCTGCGTTGACCGGACAGAGTGTGGATTGCAATATATCGCGTTGTATCACGATTGCACATCAGCATGGGGTTTTGAACCTGCTCTATTATGCGATGGCACGGATGCCTTCAGAGCAGCAACCTGACGAGAAAATCAGAGCAACCTTGAAGCAGCAGACTTATGCCGCAGTTGTTCGTGAAACCATGCAGCAACAGAAGCTGGAAGAAATCTATCGCCGATTTGAGGCTTCGCAGATTCGCTGTGTTGCACTCAAGGGAGCGGTGACCAAGGCGCTGTACCCGAAGCCTGAATTGCGGTATATGTCGGATATTGATCTTCTGATCGATGCGTCCAAGGCCGAGGAAGTCAAAAAACAGTTCGAAGAAATGGGCTGCCGCATTTTGAAGTTCGATCAAGGGGATACGGATCAGTATCTTACGCCGGAGGGCTTGAATTTCGAAGTGAAGAAGACGCTTTGCTCCGAGAGCTTCAATGCGCAGACGAGGGATTTTTTGGACAAGCTGCTTTCGTTTGCTGAGCCTATGGAAGGCTGCGGCTATGTCTGCCGCTTGCCGAATGAAGAGCATTATGCCTATATCCTGTGCCATATTGTGAAGCATCTGCTCAATGGCGGTGTGGGCATTCGCCCGATTATGGATATTTGGGTATGCAACAATCATATGCCGATGGATCGGCAGAAACGGGAAAAGCTGCTGGACAAGCTGGAGCTGTCAGAGTTTGCAAAAACGGTTGAGCATTTGGCGTTTGTATGGTTTGGCGAAGAAAAGGCGACGCAATTGGATGAAGAGCTTGGCAACTATATTCTGGGCAGCGGCGCTTTCGGAACGGAAGAACAGCGAGTCGTAGACCGTATGCTGCGGCAGAATAATCGGTTTACATATACGCTGAAACGACTTTTTCCGCCGTATCAAACGATGAAACGCTACTTTCCCGGCTTGAAGAAATTTCCGCCTGCGTTGCCGTTTTATTGGATCTGGCGATGGATCAGAGCCGTACTGTTTCGCAGAAAGAGCATCGGAAAAGAGTTGGAAACAGTTGGCAATGCGGATACGACAAGTTTAACGACGCGTGCGGCGTTTTATCAGCGCTGCGGATTAAATGTGTATAAGAAGAAAGGATGAGTGCAATGAAAGGTATTATTCTGGCCGGCGGAAAGGGAAGCCGCCTTTACCCGATGACAAAAGCCGTGTCAAAGCCTTTGATTCCGATCTATGACAAACCGATGGTTTATTATCCGTTGTCCGTACTGCTCAGAGCCGGCATTCGCGAGATCATGCTCATTACCGCGCCTGCGGATGTTGAAGCATATCAGCGTGCACTTGGTGACGGCAGTCAATTCGGTGCTTCGATTTCTTACGGTGTGCAGCATGTTGCGCGCGGCATTGCCGACGCGTTTTTGATTGCAGAGGATTTTATTGCAGGGGAAAGATGCTGCTTAATTTTGGGCGATAATCTTTTCCAAGGCAGTCAGCTTGGCCGACTGCTCGAATCGGCTTGCGAACGCACCGAAGGTGCGACCGTTTTCGGTTATCCCGTCAAGGATCCGAGCGCCTACGGTGTTGTAGAGTTCGATGCTGACGGCAAGGTGCTTTCCATCGAGGAAAAACCAAAGCAGCCGAAGTCCAGATACGCTGTTCCGGGCTTATACTTTTATGATGAAGATGCAGTAGCATTGGCAAAGACGTTAAAGCCTTCTGCCAGAGGCGAGCTCGAGATCACTTCTCTTAATGAGGAATATCTGAAACGCGGTAAGCTGCATGTTGAACTTATGGAGCGCGGTATGGCGTGGTTGGACACCGGCACACCGGAGGGGATTTTGCAGGCAGCGCAGTTTGTCGAGGCCGTGCAGACCAGACAGGGAATGTATATTGCTTGCCCCGAGGAGATCGCTTGGGAGAAGGGCTTTATCACTGACGAACAGCTAAAGGCTGTCGGTGAAGAACTGAGAATGACAGAATACGGACAGTATTTGTTAAGTCTTTTGGAGAAATAATGAATAAAAAATTAGAGCAAATTTTACCGAATGTACAAAAACCTGCGCGCTACGTCGGCGGCGAGTATCGGCAGATCATAAAGCAGAAGGATTCTGTCGAGCTGCGAGTTGCGTTTTGCTTTCCGGACACCTATGAGATCGGCATGTCGAACCTCGGCATGAAGATCCTTTATGCCGTGATGAACCGAATGGACGGCGTATGGTGTGAACGCGTCTTTGCGCCGTGGGGCGATATGGAGCAGGCGATGCGCGAAAACGAAATTCCGCTGTATGCGCTCGAAAGCGGCGATCCGATTGCCGACTTTGACATGATTGCATTTACTGTAGGCTATGAAATGAGCTATACGAACATCCTCAATATGCTTCGCCTCGGCAATATACCGCTGAAAGCATCTGAGCGTGAGGGGTTGGAGCACATGGTTTTTGCCGGCGGTGCGTGTATGTATAATCCCGAACCGCTTGCGGACTTTGTAGATTTCTTCTCTATCGGAGAGGGAGAAGAGGTTACGGTGGAGATTTTGAAGCTTTACCGTAAGGCGAAGAAGGAAACATGGTCAAAAATCGAATTTTTGCGCGAAGCGGCAAAGATTGAAGGCATTTATGTCCCTTCCTTCTATAAGCATGTTTATAATACGGATGGCACGCTCAAAGCGATCGAACGGACGGAAGGCGCGCCTGAAAAGGTGACGAAACGTATTATCCAAGATTTGAACGAGGCGTTGTATCCGACGGACATTATTGTTCCGAATACGGAGATCGTGCATGATCGTTCGAACTTGGAGGTCATGCGTGGGTGCATCCGAGGCTGTCGTTTTTGTCAGGCCGGCTTTACCTACCGTCCTATACGCCCGAGAAGCAAGGAGGTGCTTTTAAAGCAAGCGGTCGAATCGCTTGAAGATTCCGGCTGTCATGAGATCACGATGTCCAGTCTCTCGACCTCGGACTATAAATATCTTCCCGAGCTTGCGGACTCAATGCTGGAATATTGCACACCGAGAAAGATCAATCTATCCGTGCCTTCTCTGCGTGCGGATAATTTTTCAAGAGATTTGATGCTTCGGCTGCAGAAGGTGCGCAAGAGCGGCTTGACCTTTGCGCCGGAGGCCGGTACGCAAAGACTTCGTGACGCGATAAATAAAAATGTTACGGAGGAAGAGATTCTGGAAACCTGCCGTATTGCCTTTGAGGGCGGCTGGAGTAATGTAAAGCTCTACTTTATGCTGGGACTGCCAACGGAGACGGATGAGGATGTTCTCGGTATTGCCGATCTTGTTTATAAGATTTTGAAGACATGGAGAGCAAATGCAACAAATAAAAAGCGTGGCTGCCGAATCCATGTTGCAACGGCGTTCTTTGTGCCGAAGCCCTTTACTCCGTTCCAGTGGGAGAAGCAGATCACGCCGCAGGAATATTTGAGAAGAGCCAGGCTGCTCAAGGAAAATATGCCTGCTAAGAGCATTGAGTATAATTACCACGCGGCGGATCTGAGCCATTTGGAGGCTGTTTTGGCGCGCGGCGATCGTCGCTTGGGTGCGGTGATTGAAGAAGCTGTCCGCCGTGGTGCGAAGCTCGACGGTTGGGATGAGTATTTTTCCTATCAAACATGGCTGGATAGTCTGCAAGCGTGCGGCATTGATCCTGATTTTTATACGGCTCGCGGCTTCGCTCTCGGCGAGCTTCTGCCATGGAGCACGATTTCCGATGGAGTGCAGGAGGCTTATCTCAGACGAGAGAGAGATAAGGCGTATCGCTCGGAAACAACGCCCGATTGCCGTACACAGTGCAGCGCATGCGGCGCAAATTGCCTTCTGAAGGGAGGAAAATGCGATGCGTAGGATGCTGTTTGAAAAGACAGGCAGTGCGGTTTGGATGTCCCATTTAGATACCATGCGCCTGATGCAGCGTGCGTTTCGCAGAGCGGGCGTGCTGCTGCACCATTCGCAGGGCTTTACGCCTCATGCGTATGTGTCGATTCTGCTCCCGCTCGGTGTCGGCGTAAGCAGCCGATGCGAGATCATGGAATACGAGCTTGACGCACCGATGGAGATTACTCCCGAACAGATGAATACGGTACTTCCGGAGGGCGTGCGCATTATTGAAGTATACGAGAGCACTCGAAAATGCAAGGAGCTTACGCATCTCAAGGTAGAGCTGTTTCTGGAATATGATGCTGTGCCGGATGCTTCTGTTATCGCTCAATTGTTTCAAAGATCGGAGCTTTTGGTGGAAAAACGAACAAAGAGAGGCATCGAAGAGGTGGATATTCTCCCGATGATCCGTGAACTGTCTGTCGCACAGAAGGATAACGGTCTTGCAGTAAACGCTACGATCTGCGCACAGAATCCTTCCCTTAATCCGATGCTTATGGTCGCGGCAATAGAGCGATATCTGCCGCAACCGAAGCCGAATTTTGTCAAGGTGCATAGAGCAGAAGCTCTGGATGCAGAGGGAAATATTTTCCGATAAGGGGTGCTTTGGATGCCGAATTGTGAAGATTGCTGGAACTACAATTATGACGATGAAAATGATGAGTATTACTGCTCGATGGACATTGATGAGGACGAATGGTACCGCATTCATGCACACTATAAGGGAAATTGTCCCTTTTTTCGACAAGCTGATGACTATTACACGGCGCGCAAGCAGTAAGCCGTGAGAAAGAGGATGTGTTTAACATGCGAGTTCTTGTAACAGGCGGTGCAGGCTTTATCGGAAGTCATACCTGCGTAGAGCTTTTAAATGACGGCTATGAGGTCGTTGTTGTAGATAACCTTTGCAATGCAAAGCCCGATGTCATATCACGCATCGAGAAGATCTGCGGTAAGCAGCCGAAGTTTTATCAGATCGATGTTTGCGATAAAGATGCACTTCGTGCGGTGTTTCAAAATGAAGCAATCGATGCGGTAATCCATTTTGCCGGACTGAAGGCGGTTGGAGAAAGCTGCAAGATACCGCTGCGTTATTACCGCAACAATTTGGATTCGACCTTGTCTTTGCTTGAGTGCATGGCAGAGTTTGGGTGCAAAATAATTGTTTTCTCGTCTTCCGCAACGGTGTATGGTCCGCATAATCCCTCGCCCTATACGGAGACGATGCCGGTGAACACCGCGACAAATCCTTACGGGTGGACCAAGGTTTTCATTGAACAGATTTTGCGCGATACCGCTGCAGCGGATAAAGAATTTTCGTGCGTTGCGCTTCGTTACTTTAATCCGATCGGCGCGCACGAGTCCGGACTGCTCGGTGATGATCCCGACGGAATCCCGAATAATCTGATGCCGTATATTGTGCGCGTGGCTGCAGGCCAGCTCGAAAAGCTCACCATTTTCGGTGATGACTACGATACGCGTGACGGCAGTTGTGTACGCGATTATCTGCACGTTGTTGATTTGGCAAGGGGACATTTGAAGGCGCTGGAGTATGCAGAAGCGCACACCGGCGTTGAGGCGATCAATCTCGGCACAGGCAACGGACAGAGCGTTTTTGAATTGGTCGAAGCGTTTGAAGAGGCCAACGGCGTGAAGGTCAACCGTGTGATCGGCGCGCGCCGTGACGGTGATCTGCCTGCGATCTGGGCGGATACAACGAAGTCAAAAGAGCTCCTGAACTGGACAGCGGATAAGACGATTCAGCAGATGTGCGCCGATAGCTGGAACTTTGTAAAGCAGACGCAATAAATATAAAACTACACCCTGTTGAAGCGAATCAACAGGGTGTAGTTTTAGCTTAAAGAGAAAAATCGACATTATCGTATTCTTCAAAATCCTTGGGATTAATGCGCTGCGGGACACGCTTCAGGGGGTCGTACTTGAATTTTCTGCAGTGGTCGGAGGAGGACACGATGCCTTTTTTTGCACAAAGACAGGTGCTCTCATCTATTTTTGCAGCGTGTGCGCAATAAGTGCAGTATTTTTCGATTTTCTTACGAAACAGCATAATCTCACCTCATGCTGATATTATACAATAACTTTCTTCTTTTTTCTACCCCATTTTTGATGAATTTGCGGATAAATCACACAAATTACAGCGCAGATTGCGGCACAAAGCAGAAAAACAGCTCTGCTTTGCAGCCAGAGCAACGCAAACACCGCAGAAACTACGCCATGGAGGAGCTTTTGCGCGTAATAGCCCTTAACCTTCAATCCGGCTTTTTGCCAGATGGAAGCTGCCTGCATATGCACGCACAGACCTCCCCAGCCCATCAAGAAAGCGCACGCTGCCAACGAAGCGGTCTGCTCCTTCAGCATAGATATTCCGCCGGTCAGTTCCAACATTCCGAACAGCACACTTCGAACGGTGTGCGGAAGATAAGATAAAATGCCGAATGCACTCACAATGGCGTTCAATACCGAGAAAAGGACAACGAGCGCACAGATATTTATCATTGCAGCGACGGAAGCGGTGACGGCTTCGGTGAAAAGTCGGGCGAACGACCGATCGGGGCGTTCTTGACGTTGGATTTTACAGAGCGTTTTAGGATTGCGATTTGTGCCGATGCACACGATTGCGCTCAAAACATGGATAAAATAAAGGAGAAGACCTATGCGGACATCCTTAAAAACAGCGCCGCCGATCATGCCGATAAAAAAGCCGGGGCCTGAATTGTTGCAAAATTTGATTGCGCTTTCTGCCTCGTGTTTTTTGATGCGTCCTTCCTCATACATTCCGCAGAGCGTCACCACGCCAATCGGATAGCCTCCCAAAAAACTGACGATCAGCGCATTGAATACGTTTTCGTTCATGCAAAAGAAATTGGCGAGCCGTCTGCAAGGCAGAGGTGCGGTAGTTAGGAGCTTGCTTGCTGTGAGAAACGGAAACAGCGCAGGAATTACGGCAGTTGCACAAAGTCGTAAACCGCTTTGTGCGCCGAGAGCGGCTTGATTCGGAAACAGCAGGAGTAATATCATGATCGCAATCGCAAATAGCATTTTCATCACCTGCTTTTATATATGCAAAAAATGGACACTCTTGCATAGAATGTCCATGGGTGATATGATGAAAAAGGATTTTGCAACAGCGATCGGGCAAAAGCTGTCACTTCCGGCGGAAACGATAGGAAACGTGCCGCTTGTCGAGATTCGCGGCAATCGAAGTGTCTGCGTGGAAAATCATCGCGGAATCGAGGAATATTCCGACGAAAGCATACGGGTAAACGTGAAAAAGGGCGAGATCCGTATTTTTGGGAGCTGTTTGACCATCTCGTGCATGAATCACAGACGGATTGAAGTGCAGGGGAGACTGACGAGAATCGAGCTGGAAGGATTATGAAGCTGCTGAGTTATCTGAACATCAAGGTCACAGGTGCCTGTGTGGAACGGTTTTTAAGCGTTTTGGCAGAAAAGCGGATCTTTTTCAGCGAAATTGAGCGTATTGATGAGCTTCATTATCGGATTTTGGTTCGAAGCAAGGATCTCAAGGTCGTACAAGAGCTTGCAATCGGTTCTTTTTGCACTTGCGAAGTGCTTGAAAAAAAGGGACTGCAGATTCATTGGAAAAAAATGCTCAAGCGTCCTGTTTTGCTCGTCGGGATGGTGTGTGCATTGTTTTTGAGCTTTTATATGCAGACGTTTGTGCTTGCCATCGAGGTCAGCGGCAATGAAGCGCTGCATCAAGAAGAAATTATAAGGGCGTTAGAAGCAATTGATATTTCGGTTGGCAGCAATGCCTCGCAGATTGATCAGCAGCTCAGCAAGAACAGAATGCTAAACGAACTGCCGCAGCTATCATGGGTCGGCGTCAATCGAAGCGGCTTCAAGCTCAATGTACTGGTTACAGAACGAAGTGAGGCGCAAAGCAACCGTCCGCAATATCCCGCTGCCAATATTGTTGCAGTGAGAGAGAGCACCGTTACGGAAATGATCGTATCAGAGGGAATGAAGCTGTGCAAGGTTGGCGATACGGTTCAGGAGGGGCAAATTCTGGTTTCGGGATTCGAAGATTACGGTTTGATTCTGAAAGGAGTTTGCGCGGAAGCGGAGATTTACGGGCAAACTTGGTATTCCGGTATGCTTGCAATGCCTACGCAAACCTATGAAAAACGCTATACTGGGCGGCAATGGACGCAATATTCGCTGTGCATCGGAAGAAAAAGAATAAATTTATCAGGAAACAGTAGAATTTCGGGTACGACTTGTGATAAAATGATAGAAGTAACGGAATTGGCGGTGCCGGAGTATCAGTTTCCGATAAAACTGGAAAAAATCACCTATTGTGAATATGAGCTCGTAGCGGAAACCATTGATGAAGAAGCGGCGCAGCAGCGTTTGAATAAAGCATGGCAGGAGCTTTTGCTCTCACAGATGGTTGCAGGACGGATTCTGGATACCGAAACAGCATATTTTGCCTCCGGCGGTGTGTATATCCTGCGTGCGCAGAGTACTTGCAATGAAATGATCGCGCGCATGGTACCGATGGAGCCTGTATTTGAAGGAGAAAAAGATGAGTGAACGAATTATCAATGCAGAAAGAATTGAACAGATTATTAATGTGTTTGGATCGTTTGATGAAAATATTAAGCGGATTGAACAGACCTTCGGCGTGAAAATCAGCAATCGCGGAACGGAGCTGAAAATTTCAGGCGATGAAGAAGCCGCAGACAAAGGCGCGCGGGCAATCGAGGGTCTTTTGACTCTGGCGGCGAAAGGCGAAGTGATCGATGAGCAGAAGGTGCGCTATCTGATCGATCTGGTCAACAGCGGAAATGATGACAAGATCAATGAAATGGCGAAGGATGTCGTCTGCATTACCGCGAAGGGTAAACCGATCAAGGCAAAAACCCTCGGTCAGCAGCGCTACATGAAGGCGATCCAGAAGAACACCATCACCATCGGTGTCGGCCCTGCCGGCACAGGAAAGACGTATTTGGCTGTCGCTGCTGCGGTTGCTGCTTTTCGCGCAAAAACGGTAAACCGTATTATTTTGACCAGACCTGCTGTTGAAGCAGGTGAGCGTTTGGGCTTTTTACCGGGCGATCTTCAGAACAAGGTCGATCCGTACCTGCGTCCGCTGTATGATGCGCTTTATGACATGCTCGGTGCAGAGACGTATCAGAAGTATCTTGAGCGCGGAAACATTGAAGTTGCGCCGCTTGCCTACATGAGAGGCAGAACGCTCGATGACAGTTTTATCATTCTGGATGAGGCGCAGAATACCACCAGAGAACAGATGAAGATGTTCCTGACACGTTTGGGCTTCGGCTCGAAGATCGTGATCACCGGCGACGTGACACAGATCGACCTGCCTGCCGACAAGACCAGCGGATTGAAGGATGCCGTTCGGATTCTGGAGAATATTCCCGATATTGCGATCTGCCGACTGACGGCGAGCGATGTTGTGCGGCACGCGCTGGTGCAGCAGATCATTGCGGCGTATGAGAGCGGCGAGAAGAAGCAGCTTCCTGCGCAGAAAAAAGTTTACAGAAAGAAGTAAGTACGATGAACCATAAGATTATCGTCCGCTATGCGAAGAAAAATCTGCAAAATGCGGCTTTAACGATCCACCTCAACCGCTGCATCTGCGCAACTCTCAAAGCGCAGGGGATAAATGTGCCGTGCGAGATCAATGTTCTGATTACGGACGATCAAGGAATCCGCGCCATCAATGCTGCGGCTCGAAACATCGACAAGGAAACCGATGTGCTGTCGTTTCCCATGTTTAATTTTGAGCCCGGTGCTTTTCCGGAGGATGTTACGGCGTATATCGATCCACAGACGGGGCTGCTTCCGCTGGGTGATATGGCGATTTCGATGGAGCGCGCCAAGGATCAGGCGAAGCGTTTTTGCAATACATTAAAGCGTGAGGTCGGGTATTTGACCATTCACTCGATCCTGCATTTGCTTGGCTATGACCACATGGATGAAGGAGAACAGAAAAGGCAGATGCGCCTGCGTGAAGAGGCGATTGCGGCGCAGTTGGATATTTTAAGATGATTTATTTTAAGAAAGCGACGTATGACGATCTGCACTTGCTGTCGCAAACGCGGCAGAAGGTCTGGGCAACGACCTACCGCGGTATTTACAGCGATGAGATGATCGATCGGTTTGATTATGCGTGGAGCATGGCGCGAGACCGCAGGCGCATGGAAGATCCGAAGCAGGAGTTTTATCTTGTGATGGACAATGATGAATGTGTAGGGTATTTCTATTACGGCACACCGCATGTGGATTATAAAGATTTTACCTTCTGCTTAAATGCCCTGTATTTTTTGCCGGAGTACCGCGGCAAGGGCTTGGGCAGACGTGTGTTTGAAGTGATAAAAGAAGCTTGTATTCAGCGTGGCGTCGATAAATTCTTTAACGGCTGCAATGTCCACAATCTTCCTGCGCAGGGCTTTTATCGCAAGATGGGCGGCATCGTTGGAAAAATCGATGACGGACATGCAAACAAGGCAGAAGACCAAATGTATTTTGAATATTACTTAGGAGAAGAAAAATGAGTAAAACTGCTATGATTACGATTGCGGGACGCCCGAATGTCGGCAAGTCCACTTTGATGAACCGCTTGGTCGGCGAAAAAATTGCAATCGTTTCCAACAAGCCGCAGACGACCAGAAATCGGATCTCCGGCATTGTGACGCGAGGGGAGACACAGCTTGTTTTCATTGACACCCCCGGCTTCCACAAGCCCCGAACCAAGCTGGGAGATTATATGGTCAATATCGTAAAGGACAGCGTTGCGGATGTCGATCTGATCTTGCTTCTGGTTGAGCCGATTGCGAATATCGGCCCGCAGGAGGAGGCGTTGCTGGCGCAGATCAAAGCCTCCGGCGCTCCTGCGATTTTGGTGATCAACAAGATCGACACGCTGACGGATAAAGACGCGCTGCTGTCTGTCATCGCTACTTATTCGGAAAAATTTGACTTTGATGCGGTGATCCCGATCTCAGCGCGGTATAAAGACGGAGTGAGCGGCCTTTTGGACGAGTGCGAGAAGTTTGCAGTTGACAGTCCGTTCTTTTTTCCGGATGATATTACCTCCGATCAGCCTGAGCGTCAGGTCATGGCGGAGATCATCAGGGAAAAGCTGCTGTGGAATCTTGACAGAGAGATTCCGCACGGCACGGCGGTTGAAATCACCAAATTCTCTGAACGCGATAGCGGTGTAATCGATATTGATGCGACCATTTATTGCGAAAAACAAAGTCACAAGGGCATCATCATCGGCAAAAACGGTGCGATGCTGAAGAAGATCAGCTCCGATGCGCGCAAGGATTGCGAACGCTTTATGGGAACGAAGGTCTTCTTGCAGACGTGGGTCAAGGTGAAGGAAAATTGGCGTGACAGCGACTTTTTGATCCGTAATTTTGGCTACGAATAACAAAATTTTCAAAGAATCCGCCGCGGAAGATGTGCAGATACTAAGTGCATCAAATACATGGAGGGATTTATATGGAAGCGGCGTTTTTTTGGAATATGTTTATGGAAACCGGTTCACCGGAGGCGTATATGCTGTATCGCCATATGAAGAAAAAGACGGAGTAGCGCAAAATGTACATGAAAACCGAGGGCATTGTCCTGCGTGAAATAGAATATAAGGATAACGACAAGCTGTTGACCGTTCTGAGCAGAGATTTCGGCAAGATTACGGTCAAAGCACGAGGCGTGAAAAGCCGGCGAAGCCGTTTGAAGGCAGGCTGTCAGTTTTTGACTTTTTCCGAGCTGACGCTTCTGGAACGGCAGGGGCGATATACGCTCACCGAGGCGAATGTCAAGGAAATGTTCACCGAGCTGAGAAATGATATTGAGCTTTTGTACCTTGCGACATATTTTGCTCAGGTTTGCGATGTGGTGGCGCAGGAGGACGATGACAATGCGCAGATGCTTTCGCTGCTGCTCAATTGCCTTTACGCCCTCGCAAAGCTCAAAAAACCTCAGACATTGGTCAAAGCGGTATTTGAGCTGCGCTTGATGTGCATTTCGGGTTTCTTGCCCGATTTGCGAGGCTGTATGGCGTGCGGGAACCCGACCTCCGATCGCTTTAATATTACGCAAGGCATGCTTCAATGCCACGGCTGCTCCACAGGCGGCGATATTCGTATGCCGCTGAGCGAGGGCACGCTGGGCGCAATGCGTTACATAGCCGCTTGCGATGCAAAAAAACTGTTCTCCTTTGCACTTTCCGACGATGCGCTGCAGGAGCTGAACCACATTTCCGAAAGCTACCTTTCGATTCGTTTGGAACGAGGGTTTTCTACATTGGATTTTTACAAATCCCTGTTTATATGAGGATAAGATATGACCGAATTATATGAAAAATCATTAAAAAAACTGGAATTAGACGCAGTTTTGGAGAAGCTCTCCGACTGCGCCAACTCCGAAGAGGGCAAAGAGCGCTGCAAGCAGATCGTTCCGCTGGACGATGCCGAGGAGATTCAGATTTTACAGCAGCAGACCAGCTCTGCGGTAAAACTGATCTCGTTGAAGGGTTCCCCCGGATTTCATGCGCTTAAGGACATCCGTCCGTCTTTGGAGCGCGCCGATCGCGGCGGCTGTCTGACACCGAAGGAGCTTTTGCGTATTGCAGGCGTTTTGAAATGTATCCGCGGCGCAAAAGCATATTATAACGGCGATTATTTACAGACGAATTTGGACGGTTATTTCCAGGAGCTGACACCGAACCGTTATCTGGAGGAAAAAATCTCAAATTCCATTATCTCGGAAGAAGAGATCGCTGATGCCGCGAGCAGTGAGCTTGCCGATATTCGCCGCCATATGCGCATTCAGAGCGCAAAGGTCAAAGAGAGCCTGCAGAAGATCATTACGTCTCCTGCCTATTCCAAGTATCTGCGAGATACGATCATAACACTTCGCGCAGATCGCTATGTCGTGCCGGTAAAGAGCGAGTATAAGGGTGAGATTCCCGGACTTGTGCACGATGTTTCGTCTTCGGGCGGCACGTTTTTCATTGAGCCGATGAGCGCGGTCAATGCCAATAACGCATTGCGTGAGCTTTCGATTCGTGAAAAGAAGGAGATCGAACGGATTTTGGCAGAGCTGTCTGCTGAAGCAGCATCCTTCCGTGAGGGTATTTCTGCAAGCTATGAGATGCTGGTTACGCTCGATGTGATTTTTGCGAAGGGCAGACTTTCCCTGCGCATGGATGGAATGGAGCCCGAAATAAGAACAAACGGCAGCATTGAGCTTCGCCGCGCGCGCCATCCGCTGATCGAGCGCAAGAGTGTTGTACCGATCACGGTTCGTTTGGGAACGGATTTTGATACCCTTATCATCACCGGACCGAATACGGGCGGTAAAACCGTTACGCTGAAAACGATCGGTCTTTTGACGCTGATGGCAGAGTGCGGCCTGCACATTCCTGCCGACCATGGCAGCGCAATTTCGGTCTTTTCGCGCGTTCTGGCGGATATTGGTGATGAACAGTCGATCGAGCAGTCGCTTTCGACCTTCTCGGCGCATATGAAGAATATTGTCGAGATCATTGCCGACTGTGATGATGAAACGCTGGTGCTCTTTGACGAGCTTGGCGCAGGAACGGATCCGACAGAGGGTGCGGCGCTTGCGATGGCTTTGATCGAGTTTTGCAGACAATGCGGCAGCCGCGTTGCCGCAACGACCCACTATGCAGAACTCAAGCTCTTTGCAATGCGCACCGAGGGTGTTATGAACGCTTCGTGCGAATTTGACGTAGAGACACTGCGCCCAACGTATAAGCTGCTGATCGGCATCCCCGGAAAGTCGAATGCCTTTGCGATCTCTAAGCGGCTTGGCTTGTCGGATGAAATTATCGAAAAGGCGAAGAGTCTGGTCAACGAAAACGACCGCAGTTTTGAAGATGTGCTCAATCAGCTTGAACAGCAGCGTCAGCAGATGGAAAGTGCAAAGATAGAGGCAGAACGCTTGCGCCTTGAAACCGAGCAAATGCGAAATCAATCACAGGCGTATCACGACGAGATCAAGCGTGAACGCGAGAAGGCTGTAAAGGCGGCTCGCGCAGAGGCGCAGGTGATCGTAGACAATGCAAGAAGGGCGGCAAATGAGGTTGCAGAGGAACTGAAGCAGCTTCGCAAGCAGATGAAGGACGCTGCCGATGCACAGGGCTATAATGTCAAGCAGGCAGAGCTTCGCCGCAAGCTCAATGAAGCAGAGGAGTCCTTCTCCGAGAAAGCACCCGAACCCGAACGTCCGAAGCCCACAAGAGACATTATTGTCGGTGATACGGTTGAGCTGCTGCGTTTTGGCACAAAGGCGAGCGTTCTGGAAATTCAAAAGGACGGTAGTTATCTGCTCCAAGCAGGCATCATGAAGGTTACGGCAAAGCCGGATGAGGTTTACCTGATCGAGCAGACCAATACGCAGGCAAAGAAGATCATAGAACGCACGCAGCGTGAGTTCCGCTCTCATGCAGCTCCGACGGAGCTGGATCTGCGCGGAATGAGCGCAGGGGAGGCAGTTGCACTACTGTGCAATTTCTTGGATGGTGCCATGCTTGCAAATCTGTCGAGTGTTCGCATTATTCACGGAAAGGGCACTGGAACGCTCCGAAAGGCCGTTCACGAGGAGTTAAAACACAACCGTGCGGTCAAGCGTTATCGTCTTGGCGTCTACGGAGAGGGCGAAGATGGGGTAACGATTGCAGAATTGTCTTGATTTTTCGGAAAATCTGTTGACAAATCCAATTTTTATGCGTATATTATTAATAATACCGACCAAGGATGGTCGAAAAGAATAAGGAGTGACCACCTGTGTATACAGAAAAAACGATCGTGAAGTGCGAATCCGGGCTTCACAATAAACAAGCTACTTACTTTATCCAAAAAGCCAATGAATTCAGAGCCAGCATTTGGATCGAAGCCGATGAGCGCAAGATCAATGCAAAGAGCCTGCTGGGTGTTTTGTCTATGGGAATCACCACCGGCACGGAGATCACTTTGGTTGCAGAGGGTACCGATGAGGAAGCCGCTGTCAAGTCCCTGTCTGCAATGCTGCTGAAGGATATTTATTAACATGAAACCAAACGACTGTCTCAAGCGTCGAAACGTTTGGGACAGTCTTCTCTTTGAGGGTTTGTATGACACGTGAAGAATTAAAGACTGCGGCGCTTTCGCTGCCCTACGAGCCGGGCGTTTATCTGATGAAAAACGCTGACGACACGGTGATTTATGTCGGCAAGGCGAAAAAGCTGAAAAACCGCGTCAGCCAATATTTTCAGGACACTGCTTCGCACAGTCCGAAGACCAGACGAATGGTTTCACAGGTGGATCATTTTGAGACTATCGCTGCCGCATCGGAGTTTGAGGCGCTGGTGCTGGAGTGCTCGCTCATCAAGCACTATATGCCGAAATATAACATCCTTCTCAAGGACGACAAGGGCTACCCGTACCTAAGAGTGGATCTGCGCGAATTGTATCCGAAGCTGCAGCTTGCAAACCGCGTCAGCGATGACGGCGCGCAGTATTTCGGTCCTTACGGCAGCCGCGGCAAGACAAAACAGGTGATCGATACGATCTGCGAGGTTTTCAAGCTTCCGACCTGCTCCAGAGTTTTTCCCGGAGATATTGGCAAGGAGCGCCCCTGCCTGAATTTTCATATGAACAACTGTGCAGGTTGGTGCAGAAAGGAAATGCCGCAAGAGGAGTATGCTTCGCGAATGTCACAAGGAGTGCTGCTTTTAGAGGGAAAGCATAAGCAGCTTTCCGAACAGCTCCGAGTTAAAATGGAAGAAGCGGCGGAAAATCTTGATTTTGAGCATGCCGCGCAGTATCGTGATCAGCTTAGAGCAATCGAGATGCTTGGTCAGCGTCAGCTTGTTACGGCCGGTGTGATGGCCGATACCGATGTGATCGGATGGTATCAGACGGAGGCAAAGGCTTGCTTTGCCGTGCTTCACTTTATCGGCGGAAATCTGATGGACAAGGATTATGAGATCCTTTCCGGTACGGAGGACGCGGCAGAGGCGCTTAGTCAGCTTGTCAAGCAGTATTATCTGACGCGCAATGCTGCGCCTAAACGGATCCTTTTGCCGCTTGCGATGGATGATGCGGATGTTTTTGCCCAACTTCTTTTGGAGAAACTGGACAAAAATGTGCGTATCATTGTGCCGCAGCGCGGCGATAACAAGAAGCTTGTTGAACTCGCTTGCAAAAATGCTCGCGAGGAAGCAGAACGCGCAACCACAGCGGCTGAGCGAGTGAGTGCCACGATGAAGCTGCTGCAGAACATGCTGGGGCTGACGGAGCCGCTGCATCGCTTGGAGGCTTATGACATTTCCAATATCGCCGGGACGGACATTGTCGCATCTATGACAGTTTTTGCCGACGGAAAACCGAAAAAGAGCGACTATAAACGTTTTAAGATCGAGAATCTTAACGATCAGGACGACTATGCCTCGATGCAGCAGGTGCTTTGCCGCAGATTTTGTCATTTTTTAGACGGCGACAAGGGCTTTGACCAAAAACCGGATGCGCTGCTCATTGATGGCGGCGTGGTTCATGCGCAGGTCGTGCGCGATGCGCTGCAGACGATGGGGATCTCGATTCCGATTTACGGCATGGTCAAGGACAATAGACACCGCACGCGTGCGCTTGTCACGCCGGATGGGGATGAAATCGGCATTCAGGCGATTCCTGCAGTATTCGCCTTTATCGGACGGATTCAGGAGGAAACGCATCGCTTTGCGATCACTTATCACCGCACACTGCGCAGCAAGCGCGTGAAGGGCTCAACGCTCGATGCGATCGAGGGGGTCGGAGAAAAGCGCAGGATTGCGCTTTTGAAGCAGTTTAAGTCGATCAAGGCAATTGCGAATGCCGATGTAACTGAGCTTTCGCGTTGTGTCCCTGAAACGGTGGCGCAGAAAATTTTTGAACATTTTCATTCCCGGGAGTGAAGGCTATGCGAGTGATTACCGGTACAGCCGGCGGAACCGGCTTAAAAGCACCGGACGGGCTGCAGACACGCCCGACGGCGGATAAGGTGAAGCAGGCATTATTTAATATGATCCAATTTGAAATCGCCGGAGACGTGCTCGATTTGTTTGCAGGATCGGGACAGCTTGGCATTGAGGCGCTCAGCCGAGGTGCGAAAAGTGCGGTTTTTGTGGACGCGCGGAAGGAATCGATTGCTGTCATTCGTGAAAACCTAAAGCGAACGCATTTGACCGAAAAAGCGCAAGTGATCCGGTCGGATTATCTTTCTTTTCTGAAACGGTGCAAAAAACGCTTCAGAATGATCTTTCTTGACCCACCGTATGCCGAAAAATATTTAGAAAATGCAATAAAATTAATATCAGAAATTGACATTCTCGCAGAAGATGGTATAATTATAACGGAGCGACCGACGGAGAAGGCGTTGGAGGAAGAATTTTGCGGCTTCGACCGCTCCAAGGACTATTGCTACGGCAAGACGATCATTACTTTGTTCCGCAGAAAAAAGGAAGGTTTATGAAAATTGCAGTCTATCCGGGCAGCTTTGACCCTGTGACGAATGGACATCTGAATATCATCGAGAGAGCAGCGAAGCTGTTTGATCGTTTGATCGTCTGCGTGATGGTGAATCATGATAAAAAGCCGCTGTTCACGCTGGAGGAGCGAGAGGATCAGCTTCGGCGCGTGACTGAGCACCTGCCCAATGTTTCGGTTGATGCACATTTCGGGCTTTTGGCGCAATACGCCAGAGAGCACGGGTGCTGTACGATTATCAAGGGGTTGCGTGCCGGCAGTGACTTCGAGAAAGAATTTCAGATGGCGATGATCAACAGAAAGCTCAATCCGGAGTTGGATTCGATGTTTTTAACCGCAGAGCATCAATTTATGTACCTCAGTTCCAGCGCTGTGAAGGAAATGGGTTATTACGGTGCGGATCTGGAGGATTTTCTCCCAAAGGAGATCATGGAAGAATTTTTAAATAGAATCAGAAATAAGGAGGCATAAAAAATGAACGAACATGGCATTGAAGAACTGATTGGCATACTTTACGAAATGGTGCAGGACGCAAAAAATGTACCCTTTAGCGGCGACAAGTGCTCTCTTGAGCGCGAAAAGGTGCTGGATCTGCTTGATGAGATCAGCAACCAGTTGCCGGGCGAGCTGAAGCAGGCAAAGACGATCGTTGAATCTCGCAGCGAACTGATCACCAACGCAAAACGTGAGGCTGAGGGCATTTTGAAGAGCGCTCAGATTCAGGCACGTCAGTTGGTCGCCCAGGAGGAGATTTATAAGGAAGCAAAGAATCAGGCGAACGAAATGGTTCGTGCGGCGCAGGAGAAGATCAAGGAGCTCAAGCAGGTCACGAACGATTATGTGGATGATGCACTGCGCAAGACAGAAGAAGCCGTTGCTCAGTCTTTGGCAGAGATCCGCGATTCTCGTGCGAAGTTCCGTGCGTTGGTCAATCCTCAGGCGAAGGCAAATTCCGCAATTATTGAAGACGTATAATGAATATTTGCAGGTCAATTTCTCATATAAATTGACCTGCTTTTCAGGAGGAACATTATGACTTATCAAGATCGTTACCACGTCTGGTGCAAGAGCGCACCGTTAAGTGAAGCAGGAGTCCGTGTACTCAAGGAAATGTCAGCTAACGACGATGAGATGAAGTCTGCATTTGGTGCTGAGCTGCAGTTTGGTACGGCCGGTATCCGCGGCATTATGGGTCCGGGCACGAACCGTCTGAACGATTTTACTGTAAGACGTACTGCTCAGGGACTTGCCGCATGGCTGACGAGCACCGACTTGCCGCAAAGATGCGCCATTGGCTATGATTCACGTCATAATTCACGCCGTTATGCAGAAATCTGCGCGGTTGCACTGGCCGAAAATGGCGTGAAAGTTTATGTTTATCACGAGCTTGCACCGACACCGATGCTTTCTTATGCGGTGCGTCAGCTTGGCTGCGGCTGCGGCATTGTTGTTTCTGCGAGCCACAACGCAGGTGCGTATAACGGCATCAAGTGCTATGGTCCCGACGGCTGTCAGATGACCGATGAGCCTGCGGCGATCGTCTATGAGAAGATCTCCGAGATCGCATATTTCGTACTGCCTGAGAGTGACTTTGATGTCTGCATGGCAAATGGCAGTATTGAGCTGATCGCGCCGGAAATGTGGGAGAGCTATTATCAGACAGTTTTGGCTGAACGAATTGCAAATGGGCCTTCCGATAATCTGAATCTGCTGTATACACCCCTTTGCGGAACCGGCAACAAGCCTGTGCGTGAGGTTTTGAGCAGAATCGGTGTCAACGTTGATATTGTTAAGATTCAGGAACAGCCTGACGGCGATTTTAAGACCTGCGAATATCCGAATCCCGAGACAGATGCGGCTCTGAACGAAAGCTATAAGATCGCACGCCGGACTCATCCGGATCTTATTTTGGGAACCGACCCCGATTGCGACCGCGTGGCTGTCGCGGTGCCCGAGGGCGACGGCTTCCGTAAACTCAGCGGCAACGAGCTGGGCTGTCTGCTTCTGGATTACATTTTGGGCGAAATGTCCGCGCAGGGCAAGCTGCCGAATGAGCCTGTTGCGGTGCGCAGCATTGTATCTACACCGCTTGCAGATAAGATCGCAGCGAAGTACGGTGTAAGGATGAAGGCTGTCTTAACCGGCTTTAAGTATATCGGCGGAGAAATTCTCGCGCTGGAAGAAAAAAATGAAGAATATCGTTTCGTATTCGGCTTTGAGGAAAGCTGCGGTTACTTAAAGGGGACTTATGCACGCGATAAGGACGCCGTGGTTGCCTCTATGCTGACTTGTGATTTGGCAGCGAAGCTGAAGCGCGAAGGTATGAGCTTGGCGCAGAAGATGGATTCGCTGTATGCAGAGCTTGGCTATCATGAGGCAAAGGTTATCAGCCTTGAGCTGACCGGTCCGAACGCAATGGAGCTGTCTGCGAAGTTTATGGCAGACTTCCGCGCAAATGTACCGAGCGAGCTTTGCGGCATTGCGGTCACAAGATTTACCGATTATCAGAGCAGAATTACCCGCGATTTGATTACGGGCGAGGAAGCGGATGTGACTTTGCCGAAGTCGAATGTGGTGACTCTCGTTCTTGGCGACAAGGGCAGCGTGATCGTTCGTCCGTCCGGCACAGAGCCGAAGGTTAAGCTGTATCTGACGGCGGTCGATAAGGATCAGAATGCCGCAAAGCAGCTTTGCAATGCCTTGAGCGAAGCAATGCGTGAGGTTTCGGCATTATGATCGGCAGAAAGCCGCTATCGCTAAGACAGCAGGTTGCTCAGCAGGTGATAGAAGCGTTGAAGCGCGACCCCGAGAAGCATGACAGAAGGATTCGTAACGCAAATCAGGCGATCGATCTGTATCGTCCGAATTGCACGCAAGAGGAAAGAGAAAAGCTCCTCAACGAGTTGATCTACTGTGATGTTTGCTTTGGTGCGTCGGCGGAGGAATACTTTATCTACGGCTTTGCGCATTTGAGCGAAGAAAAGCGCGATCGAATCATGACGGACAGAGCTCGCCTGCAATTCTATCAGACGGTCAATAAGCTGGAGACGGTGAAGCTTCTTAACAATAAATATTTGACTTATTTGCGGTTTAAAAAATATTTTCAGCGTGAAGCTTTGTTTGTGCGAGGTCATCAGGATCTGCTTGCGTTCATTGATTTTGTGTCAAAGTTTCCCAAGTTCATCATGAAGCCGGTAGCGCTGTACGGCGGAATCGGTATCCGTATGTTTGATATGGCGAAAGATAACATTGCCGAAACCTTTTCTCAGCTCATTGCACATAAGGATGGCGTTGTGATCGAGGAGCTTGTAAAACAGTCTGCATTCATGAACGCGATCAATGACAGTTGCTTGAATACCGTCAGGATCATGACAGCCTATTTTGAAAACGGTGTCGAGATCTATTATCCTATGGTTCGTGTCGGGCGTACGGGAACGGTTGTGGATAATTTCTGCACCGGAGGAATGTGCGCCGGTGTAGATCTGAAAACGGGTAAAATTTCAACTTTGCTTGCTGATCGATTCCGTCATTTTTATGAGAAGCATCCGGACAACGGTACGACCGCCAAAGGCTTTCAGCTTCCGCAATGGGAGCAGGCGTGTGCTCTTGTCAGGGAGCTTGCTGCTTTGATTCCGGAAAATCGTGTCGTTGGATGGGATGTTGCACACTCGGAAAACGGCTGGGTCGTAATCGAAGCAAATTCCTGCCCCCAGCTCGGAGGTCAGATCATTGCCGAAGACGGTTGGCTTCCAACCTTTGAAGTTCTGCAAGAACGTTTGATTCGGGAACTGGGCTGTGTCGGAACTTGGAACAGTTGAGAAGAATTATGTCTTGGGGCACTTTTGCTGCAAATAAACTTGACAAAGATCAAAAAATTCTGTATCATGGAAATATAGACAAACGCGGTGAAAAAGAGGAGTACTTTACACACTGACTTCAGAGAGGGAACGGGCGGTGAGAGTTCTCGCAATGTGGGAGGAAGGTCACTTTTGAGCGGGCAGGCTGATGCTTTTAGGCTTGCACGGGTTTCTCCCGTTACAGAGAGTGAAGTGCCTGTCTTTGACGGGAATTCAGGTGGTACCACGGATTTTATTCGCCCTGAGCTATGCTTGGGGCGATTTTTATTTATGTAATACCTTAAAGGAGAAACAATATGGCAAGAGAATTACCGAAAACCTATGATCCAAAGGCGGTAGAGGAGCGTCTGTATAAATTCTGGTCAGACGGCGGCTATTTTCACGCGAAGCGTGATCCGGACAAGAAGCCGTTTACCATTGTTATGCCCCCTCCCAATGTAACCGGCCAGCTTCATATGGGTCACGCGATGGATGCGGCTTTGCAGGATGTTTTGATCCGCTTTAAGAGAATGCAGGGCTATTCCGCTTTGTGGCTCCCCGGTGTTGACCACGCAGGCATCGCTACACAGATCAAGGTTGAAGAGGAGCTTCGCAAGGAGGGCTTGACCCGTTATGATTTGGGTCGCGAGAAGTTCTTGGAAAAGGTCTGGGACTGGAAGCATCAGTACGGCAACCGTATCGTCGAACAGCAGAAGAAGCTTGGTGCATCCTGTGATTGGGAGCGCGCACGCTTTACGATGGATGAGGGCTGCTCAAGTGCTGTGCGTGAAGTGTTTGTCAATCTTTATGAACAGGGCTTGATCTATAAGGGCAGCCGCATCATCAACTGGTGCCCGAATTGCGTTACGGCGCTTTCGGATGCAGAGGTTGAGTATGTTGACAAGCCCGGCAATTTGTGGCATATCCGTTATCCGTTGGCCGACGGCTCCGGCGAGGTGATCGTTGCAACAACCAGACCTGAGACAATGCTCGGCGACAGCGGCGTTTGCGTCAACCCGAATGACGAGCGTTATACCGCAATTGTCGGCAAGAACGTGATTCTGCCGCTGATGAACAAGGAAATTCCGGTTGTTGCCGATGATTACGCAGAGATGGATTTCGGCACCGGCTGCGTTAAGATGACACCTGCCCACGACCCCAACGACTTTGAGGTTGGTCTGCGCCATAATTTGGAGGTCATCCGTGTTCTGGATGATAACGGTGTGGTCAATGAATTTGGCGGCAAATATCAGGGACTTGACCGTTATGAGGCAAGAAAACAGATCGTTGCCGATTTGCAGGAGCAGGGCTATTTGGTGGAAATCGAGCCCTACAGCCATAACGTCGGCACCTGCTATCGCTGCCATAAGG